>JAFYIA010000062.1 GCA_017538865.1 Aeriscardovia sp.
GAGTTAGGAGTTAGAAGGGAACGCATACAGAGGAAGTAGCATGAGACATTTTGGCATTGAAAGGGCGTTGGCGGCTGCGTTGATTGCGGCGGCGGCATGCATTGCGCAGGAAGGGGCGCAGGAGGAAGCGGGGCGCAGGAGGAAGCGGTGGAAGGCCGCCATTTGGATATTTTTATGCCTGTTGCTAACTACAATACTCTCTGTAGGATGGTACCTCTTTTACTGGAGCCAGACGCAGTATTACGTGGGGGAGTGGGAAGGCTATGTGGCCGTTTACAGGGGGGTATCTACGAACATCCTAGGAATCAGGCTCTCGCATGTAGAAGAATCCACCTCCGTGCGGGTCTCCTCCCTCCCCCCCTCCGTCCGCCAAGAGCTCGAAGGGGGCATCCTCGCCTCCTCCCTCCCTCAGGCTAAGGAGAAGGCTGAAAAGCTTGACGGCGGGGCGGGGCAAAAATGAAGCGCATGACGGCTGAAAAAGCGGGGAAGCGGCGAAGGGGAAGGATTTACCTGACGCTTTTGGCAATACTGGCGGGCTGCCTCGCCTTCGCCTCAATGATGCTGAAGCTTCAGGGCCGCATCCCGTGGCCCTACCTTTTGGCCGGAGGCATAGACTGCGCCCTAGCGCTCCTCCTGGCTGTCCTCGTAGACAGAAAGATTCCTGCCAGCATAAGGTCCATCGTCCCCGTGGGGGTGCTTTTGTCCCTCGTCGGGATCACGCAAATAACGAGGATCGACCTCGAGTATGCCCAAAACGGATCTCCCACGGACTTCGGGCTCAGGCAGATGATCTGGCTCGCCGTGGCGCTCGCGATCTCCTCTTTCGCCGTAGCCTTCTTTGCAGACTATCGCAAGCTGCGCAGCCTCTCCTACGCCTTCATGGCTATAGGCCTCATCCTGCTGGCGCTCCCCCTCGTGCCCGGAATCGGGGAGAGGGTGAACGGGGCGAAAGTTTGGGTGAAGTTCGGGGGGTTTTCCTGGCAGCCGTGCGAGTTCGCCAAGCTCTTTTTGGCCATCTTTTTCGCTTCCTACCTTTTCACTCACAGGGACAAGTTCCAGGAAAAGTCCAAAGTGGGCAAGGTGAAGCTCCCCCGGCTCAAGGATGCGGGCCCCTTGGCCGCAGTGTGGATCCTTGTGGCCGTAATCCTGGTAGCCGAGGGAGACCTCGGGATCTGCCTCATGTTCTTCGCCCTGTTCGCTGGCATGGTGTACGTGGCGAGCAAGAAGAAGATCTGGGTGATTTGCGGGGCGGCGGCGTTCGTAGTCCTCTTTTTCGCCTCCGCCGGGCTCTTTCCCACCTTTTCTTCCCGCATCGACATCTGGCTCCACCCCTTCTCAAAGCAGCTTTACTTCCGCTCCTACGGCAGCTCCTACCAGGTGGTGCAGGGCCTGTTCGCCCTCGGGGCCGGGGGCCTTTTCGGAACGGGTTTCGGGGAGGGCTATCCCGCACTCACCCCTTTTGCCAATTCCGACTTCATCTATTCTTCGCTGGTCGAGCAGGTGGGGTTTGTCGGGGTATGCCTTCTGCTCCTGATGTACCTGTGCCTGATAACGGCCGGCTTCGTCATCGCCATGAGGACTGAGGACGGATTCGGAAAGCTTTTGGCCTCGGGCCTCGCCTTTTCCCTGGCCTTCCAGATCTTCACCATCGCCGGGGGGATCACCCTGGTCCTCCCCCTCACGGGCCTGACAATGCCCTTCCTGGCTTCGGGGGGATCCAGCCTGACCGCAGACTGGCTGATTTTGGTGCTGCTTTTGGTCATAGACAAATCCCCCAAGCCGTCCGTCGGGGCGGAGGGGACTGGCATTTTGGATCTGTCGGCCATCAGGAGGTCCAAGTGAACAAGTCCCTGCGCCAGCTCTTCATAGCCGTCCTGGTCCTGTTTTTGGTCATCACCTGCTCCACCTTCTTCTGGTCCATCATCTACGCGCCCTCGCTAGACGCCAACCCGGAAAACACAGTGGCCTTTTACCACGAGGTGGGGATGGACCGCGGGGAGATCCTTTCAAGCGGAGGGGAGATTTTGGCCGAGAGCCGCAAGAGCGGGGACTCTTTCAACTACCAGCGCTCCTACCCCGAGGGGGCGGCCTTCGCCCCTGTGACGGGGTTTTTCTCCGTGGCCACTCCTCCCAGCCGGGGAGTTGAAATGGGCTACGACAAGGTGCTCTCCGGAGGCGCCGGGAGCGTATGGCAGCAGAAGTTCGAGTCCATCTTCGACGGGCAGGAAGAAGGGGAGGTGGACGTGGAGACCAACATCGAGGCGCCCCTCCAGGAAGAGGCCTATTCGCTTCTCAAGGGGAAAAGCGGCGCAGTAGTGGCGCTAGACCCCAAAACGGGGGCGATCCTGGCCTTGGCCTCCTCCCCGACGTACGATCCGAACCTTTTGGCCGTGCACGACCCCAAAGAGGCCGAGTCCCTCTACTCTTCCTACTCCCAGGACGGATCGCTGACCGATCTGGCCACGCAGTACCTTCTGAGCCCAGGATCCACTTTCAACATCCTCACTTCGGCCGTCGCCCTGCAGAAGGGGATGGCGCCTTCCGCCCAGGTCCAGGCGCCCACCACATTCAAGCTCCCCTCCGGAATGGTGGTGGCCAACAGGGTCTACTACCCCCTCTACACCATACGCAGCCAGATGCCCCTCTCGAGCGCCTTCTCCCACTCTTCTTCCACCGCCTTCGCAATCCTGGCGCAAAAGTTCGGGGCGAAGGCCTTGGAGGACGAGGCTGCCGCCTTCGGGATGGGCGGGCCACTCCGCATCTGCGGCGGGGGCAAGGAAGGCTCCCCCGTGCTCTCCGCGGCGTCCTCGCTGGGGGACGTGGGGGATGAGGAGAA
>JAFYIA010000063.1 GCA_017538865.1 Aeriscardovia sp.
CCATAGAAGACAACTGCGTGGCCATGATCGGGCACATGTGGAACATTCCCGCTGATGAAAAGTTCAGGAAGGACTTCATCGGCACTTCCACCGTCGGCTCTTCCGAGGGCTGCATGCGGGGCGGCCTGGCAATGCTGTTCACCTGGAAGCACAGGGCGGAAAAGGCCGGCCTTGACATAAACGACCTTCACACCCACCGCCCGAACCTCATAATCGACTCCGGCTACCAGGTCGTGTGGGAGAAGTTCTGCACCTACTGGAACATCGAGATGCGCCAAGTCGACCTCAAGGGCGACGAGATGAGCATGGACGTCGACAAGGCCATGAGCATGATCGACGAGAACACCATCGGCATCGTGGGAATCCAGGGCATCACCTATACCGGGGCCGTGGATGACATAAAGCTCCTCGACGAGAAGCTGACCATCTACAACGAGACCCACAAGGACCTGCCCGTCCACATCCACGTGGACGCCGCCTACTGCGGCTTCTTCGCCCCCTTCGTGGACGGATTCGAGCCCTGGGACTTCAGGCTCAAGAACGTCTACTCCATCAACGTCTCCGGCCACAAGTACGGCATGGTGTACCCCGGCGTAGGCTGGGTGGTGTGGCGCAAGAACACCCCCGAGTACCTGCCCGAAGAGATGCGCTTTGCGGTAGCCTACCTCGGCAAGAGCGTGGACTCCATCGCCATCAACTTCTCCCACTCCGGCGCCCAGATCGTGGGCCAGTACTACAACCTCGTCCGCTTCGGCGTGCAGGGCTTCAGGGCCATCATGAACAACGTGAGGAAGGTCTCCGAGAAGCTTTCCAAGGCCATAGCTGACACCGGCTACTTCTCCGTTCTGACTGACGGATCGAAGCTGCCGATAATCACCTGGGAGATGGCCAAGGACGCGCACCCCAAGTGGTCCCTCTACGACATGCAGGACCAGCTCCTCATGCACGGCTGGCAGGTGCCGGCCTATCCTCTCCCCAAGGACAGGGAAGACGAGATCGTGCAGAGGATCGTGGTGAGGCCCGGCATGAGCATGACCATAGCCGACGACTTCATAGCCGACTTCAACTCCGCGCTCGAGGAGCTGAACAAGAAGAGGCTTTTCGACTAACCGCCTGAAGATGAAGACGGGGCCCTGGGCTCCGTCTTTTTGCGTTTAGAGCTACTTCGCCCTAAGGAACGGATTTTCGCGGAGCTTTTTATTGGAAAAGCTCAAGGCGGCGAGGAGGGCAAAGCCGGCTGCGAGCCATATGGCCGAGATCCAGAGGAATTTTGCGCACCAGAAGGCCTGCCCCGTCCAGACCAGATACAGCCTGGCCGAGGCGTAGCTCACCGGGAAGGCGCGGGCGGCGTCCTGGACGAAGGCGGGGAAGGCGGAAAGGGGTCCGAAAGTCCCCCCGCAAAACAGCAGGAAGAACATGACGATGAGCCCCACGCTCATGAGGGCCTGCGGCCTTTTGACAATCAAAGTCATAACTCCCCCCCACACCATCAGGGTCAAAAACCCGAGGAGGATTTGAAGGAGGAAGGCGAAAAAGTGCCCCGGATCGGGGAAAGAGAGGCGGAAAGAGGCGAGGGAGAAGAGCATGTCGATGGCTATCCCCGCTATCCCGAAGACGATCTGGGCCAAAATTTGGGAAGAGAGGACGGTGCGGGTCCTCACCCCGAAGTAGTTCAGCCTCTCCAGGCTCCCGTCTTCAATCTGCTTGCCTACGCTCAGGGGGAAAGAGAGGAACGCCAGCGGGATTAGCCCCATAAAGATGGCCGTGGGCAGGAAGTAGTTTATAAATTCTATGCCCCCGTAGGTCTGGTTCGAGTTTCCGCCCGCAAAGATGGCGATCATCATGAGGGGGAAGAAGAAATCGAAGAACATCGCTATGGGGACGCGCGTTATGCGCTTCAAACTGGCCTGCATGCAGTACCTCATGCCCGCCTCGCCTCCCTGAAGTCCGAAAGGGCCAAAACGTAGAGGTTGTAGATGTCCTTTTTGCCGCACTCTGCTGGGATGCCCATATTCGAGAGTGCGGAAAGGATTTTCTTCTCCTCCCCTTCGTCTTTTGCCACGGCCCCCAGGGTTGCGGCATCGATCTCCACCGTCCTTATCGAGGGAAGGCCTTTGAAGCCCCCTATAGGCAATGGGAAGCGGATGAAGGAGTAGAAGGGGTAGCGCTCCGCCAGCTCGCCTATAGTCCCGAAAAAGACCAGCCTCCCTTTCTGAAGGATCAGGAACTTGTTCGCCCATCCGCGCAGCTCTTCGAAATAGTGGGTCACGGCAAGGACCGTCTTTTGGGCGGAGGCGCTCCTCAGGCGGTAGAGCATTTCCTGCCTCTTTTGAAAGTCCAGGCCACTCGTCAATTCGTCCACAATCAGAAGATCCGGGTTCCTGAAGAGGGTGAGAAACAACGTCAGCCTCTGCCTTTCGCCTCCCGAGAGCTTTTTGACCTTTTTGGGCAGGAGCGAGGAAATCTCGAATGATTCGATGGCGTTTTTTATCCTGGGATCTTTCATGCCCTCGTTGCAGACGATTTCCACTACTTCCCCCACTTTGAGCAAGGGATCGTAGGGGTTGTACTGGAACTGCACCCCGAGGTTGCTCAAAGTGAAGCGCCTTGTTACCTCCCCCTCAAAGGGGATCCTCCCCACGATGCAGCTTACGAGCGTGGACTTTCCGGCGCCGTTTTCGCCGATTATTCCGACCACGTCTCCGGGGAAGATTTCAATATCCTTCCCCCTCAGGTCCAGGATCTGACCCCCCCGGCCTTGACGCTGACGTCTTTCAGGCTCAGGATCGCAGGCTTCTCAGGCGCCCCCAATGCAGGCCTTCCCAGCGTTAAGGGATTTTCTAGACCCATCTTCCTCCAAATAAATTTCAATATCCAAATGCCTTGGATATTGAAATCTTAACTGAAAAGGGGAAGAAACATCAAAAAAGGGGAGAGTTACCTTCCGGCCTCCACTCCGGCCTTGGCCGAGCCCTTCTTCCCCATGGAGCGAATCTTCTGCTTTTGCACCGCCCTGATGAAGGGGTTTCCGGCCAGGCTCATGAACCAGAGGATGAGGAGGCCGGCTGCGAGCCATATGGCCGAAATCCAGAGGAACTTGGAGGCCCAGTACGAGTGGCCGAGCCATATGGCGGGCATTTTGTAAGATACCCAGCTTATGGGGAAGCACTCCGCCATAATCCTTACGCCTTTGGGGAGGATGTCCAGGGTGGCAGCCCCTCCGGAGCAGAAGAGCAAGAAGAAGGTCTCTATGATTCCGACGAGGACTATCCCCTTGGTGTTTCTGACCAGCACTCCCGCGACCTGCCCCCAGACCATGAGGGTGAAAAGCGCGTAGAAAATCTGGAGGATAAAGGCGAAGAAGTATCCCGCGCCCGGGGCGCGGAGCTTGAACCAGATCCATCCTGCGATCATCGCGATCGCAACCCCCATTGTCGCGCATATGGTCTGGGCCAGAAGGTCGGCCAGCATCAGCCAGCGGGTCTTGACCCCGAAGTAGTTGAGGCGGGTCACGCTCCCGTTCTCAATCTGCCTGGCCACGTATATGGGGAAGGCGATGCAGGCCATGGGGATCAGCCCCTTGGCGAGGGCCTCGGAGATGAAATAGTTGATCCACGCCTTTCCGTCCACCATGTGGTTGCCCGCGGCCGCGGCGTTGAGGATCAGGATTAAAACGGGGTAGACGAGATCGAAAATAATGGAGGTGGGGGCCCGGAGGAGCCGCTTTATGCTCATTGCAAAGTAGTACTTCATCGCCCTTGCGCCCCTTCCCTGAACTCGTCTAGAGCCAAAACGTATATGCCGTAGAGTTTTTCCTCCCTGTGGGCGGGGATGCCTGCGCGTTTGCACAAATCCATGAAGGTCTCTTCCTCTTCCTGGGAGAGGGCGACCACCCCGAGGTTCACTTCGTCGTCCAGCTCTATGGCTTTCAGCCCTCCCAGCTCCGCCTTTTCCCGCATATCCATAGGGATTCGGATGAGAGAGTAAATGGGGTAGCGCTTTTCCAAATCTTCTACGGTCCCGAAAAATACCGCCTTGCCTTTGTCCAGTATCAAAATTTTATTTGCCCAGTCCTCTATGTCGTCGTAGTAGTGGGTGGAGATGAGGACCGTCTTTCTGTCCATGGCCACTTTGAGGGTATGGAGGATCTTGCGCCGCTTTTGGTAGTCCAGGGCGCCCGTGGGCTCGTCGAGTATCAAAAGCTTGGGTTTTTTGAAGACGGCCAAAAACAGCGTGAGCCTCTTGCGCTCCCCGCCCGAAAGCTTTTTCACCTTTTTGGCGAGCAGCCCCTCCAGCTCAAACTTTTTCATGGCCGCCTTGAGCTCAGGATTGGAGGCGCTCTTCTGGCACACCGCTTCCACCAGCTCTTTCACCTTTACCGGGGGATCGTAGTCGTTGGTTTGGAATTGGACACCGAAGTCCTGCATCGTAAAGTTCCGCTCGATCGAGCCCTGGTAGGAAATCTTGCCCACTATGCAGTTTATGAGCGTGGTCTTTCCGGCGCCGTTTTCGCCTATGAGGCCCACGGTGTCTCCCAGGAAGATGTCTATGCTCTCGTCTTGCGGGAGATCCAGGATCTGGTTCCGCCACCTTTTTACCTTCACGCCCCTGAGGCTGAGGAGGGGGGAGGGGAGCCCGGCGCATTGCTCGCCCGCAGCCTCCCCTCCCCCTCCTTCGGAGATGTTGTTTACCAAATTAATCGTTCCTTTTGGCATAAAAAAATCGGCATCCAGAGAAATCCCTGTTTGCCGAAATTCTACTTTAGGCTAAAAGAACTGTCAAAACTGCAGTCTTCAGGCGTTCACGTTTGTGTTCTGGCTGGGAACCTGAGCCTGCGCCTTCTGCATCTTCGCCATCTTGTAGGTGAGGTACTTGATCTGAGAAGGATCGATCTTGGACACATAGCTCTTGTGGAACGCGGAGATGATGATCGGGATGATGATTGCGATTATGAACGCTATCACCAAGAGGACCTCATACTCCACCTGCCCGCTCGGGGTCAAGGCCGAGGAGGGGAAGAAGGAGACCACGAGGGCGAAGATGGAGGTCACGGTGCCGCAGATTGCGACTATGGTCTTGACCACTATTCCCCCGGGGACATTGTAAGTCCTGTGCAGGTTCTTCCACTTGAATATCAACGTGTAGTATGCCGCGCACATAAACAGGTATGTGACCAGGTATATGCACGTCGTCAGCGTCTCGGCCACGAGGATTGAGACGTTTCCTGCGCCGCTGGAGCCTCCGAAGGTGAGGAGGGCGTCCCAGCAGAGGACGAGGATGCAGTTGATGATGAGGACGGTGGTGGGCACGTTGTGCTTGTTGACCTTCTTTATGCCCATGGGCATCATGCCGTACTGGGCGCTGTCCCTAAGTCCTGCGGAAGGCCCGACGATCCAGGATCCGATCTCGGCTATGATGCCGAAGCAGACAAGGATGCAGACGATGTCGAGGAGCCAGTCGAGGATGTAGGACCCCGTTACCTTGTACATCAGGTACTGCAGGGTCTGGAACAGCCCGGAGTTCAAGGAGAGGTTTTCCTCAGGAATGGCGCTGGCCACGGCTATGCCGCCCAGGGAGTCGAAGACTATGGCTATGACGACCAGGATGAACATGGCCGCAGGGTAGTTCCTCTCAGGCTTCTCAAGCTCGTCTATGTGGGAGCCGGAGGCCTCGACGCCCGTGTAGGCGAGGATGAAGGTGGCGAAAATCGTGAGGTTGCCCACGTTTGCAAAGCTCGGGAAGAACTCGCTCGCCCCGAACTTTATCTGCACGGGGTGGCCTTGGGCGAGGTAGATTATGGCGAAGATGAAGAGGATGATGGCGGAAACGAGGATGCCGACTATAAATCCGATCTTCGCTATGGTGGTCGTGTACTTGGTGCCGCCGAGCTGCAGGAGCGTGACGATGCCGAATATCACCAGGACGGCTATGAACTTGATCCACGCCGTGTTGTTGAGGGCCTGCCAGTTGAAGATCTGGGAGAGCAGGCCGATGATCACGTAGCACATGGTCACATAGCCCACGGTGATTTGGAACCACTGGAAGAAGAGGGCCATGAAGCCCAGGCGGTCGGAGTGGAGGGCGTTGCCCACCCATCCGAAGACGCCGCCTGCGCTCCACCCGTCTACTGAGGCCATCTCCGCTGCCATGAAGGCCATGGGCAGGAACCAGAAGATGCCGCCCAGGAGGGCGAAGAAGATACATGCGAAGCCCGAAGTGCCGAAGCTCGGGTATTCATAAACAGCCATGACCATGGACGCCGTCATAGCGAAGAATCCGAACAGCGTCAGATTCCGCTTGGTCCCGGTCGAGTTGCTTCCAGGCATTTTGATTTATTCACTTCCTTACCATATAACTTCCGCGACCGCCCTTCCCAAAAAAGGCGAATGCCCCTCCAGAGCCTGAGAATCGCGCTCAGGCATGGAGGGGCGGTTAATAGAATTTAAGGGAGGGAAATAAATCGGGAAGCACCCCAGAAAGGATGGTTCGGTTCCCGTTAATGGCGGATAGGTCGGAAGACAAATCTGACCCCCGAAGTCCGGCTTCCGGGCCCTGGAAAGATGCAGCAGTCTCCTCCATAACTTCCTCCACCACTTTGTAGGGAGCTTAGGATTTCTTTGCAGCCTAAGCGCATGCAGCCAGAAATGCGGCAAGCATACCCGAGGTTAAGTTCAAATCCCAAATAAATTATATGTAGATTGGAGCTGTTTGGCGCACATCCAAATATCCAGACTTTTCCCCTCGCTTTTTCTTTTGTATAAGGTTTTTTGAAAAACAAACCCCCGGATTGAAGTCCGGGGGAAAGTCAGCTTAAAAAGGCGCCGCGGTTGCGGCGGCCTTTGATTTTACTTGATCTGCGCAGGCTGGGGTGCGGCGGCTTGCTGGGCTGCCTGCCTCACCATCTTGTAGTGCATTATCTTGAGTTCGCCTTCGGGAACATGCTTCGTATAGATCTTCTGGAAGGCGGAAATAATCAGAGGGATGATGACGGCTATGCAGAAGCAGACCACCAGGAGGACGATGAACGTCACGGTCTGGCTGCTCGTGAGCGCCGTGGAGGGGGTGAAGGACATGCAGAAGGCGAAGACGGAGGTGCAAATCCCGCAGATTGCCACTATGAACTTCACGACTATCCCGCCGGGGATGCTGTAAGTGCGCTTCAGCTCTTTTTCCGTAAATATCAGCTTGAAGTAGCCGATGTACATCATCACGTAACACACGAGGTAGATGAGGGTGGTGAGGGTGGTGGCCACGAGGAACGAGACGTTTCCGCCGTTGCCGCCGAAGGTCAGGATTGCGTCCCACATTATGAAGACCAGAAGCTGCACGAAGAGCATGTTTATGGGCACGTCGTGCTTGTTGGTCTTAGTGATCCACTGCGGCATCATGCCGTACTGCGCGCTAGTCCTCATGCCGGTGGAAGGCCCGACGATCCAGGATCCGATCTCGGCTATGACCCCGAGCACGATGAGCAGGCTGACGATGTCGATGGCGCCCGTGGCGTAGGGGGAGAAGTGGAAGAAGAGGACCGAAAGGGTCTGGAAGATCCCGGAGTTCAAAGAGAGCTGCTGCTGGGGGATGACGCAGGCCACGGCCAGGCCCCCGAAGGCATCCAGGATGATGGCGAGGATGACGATGATGAACATCGTGAGGGGGTAGTTCCTTCCGGGGTTCTCAAGCTCGTTGATGTGGGAGCCGGAGGCCTCGACGCCGGCGAAGGCGAGGATGAAGGTTGCAAATATCGTAAGGTTTCCAACGTTTGCGAAGCTCGGGAAGAACTGGTGCGCCCCAAACGTAATCTGAACGGGGTTGCCCTGGGCCAGGTAGACGATGGCGCAGATGAAGAAGATGACGGAGGTGAGCAAAATTCCGAGCAGGAAGCCCCATTTTGCGATGACGGCCGTGTGCTTGGTTCCGCCCAGCTGCAGGAGGTTGATTATGATGAACAGCACCAGGCAGGCCAGGAACTTGAGCCAGGGAAGATTGTTGAGCGCCTGCCAGTTCAAAATATCGGCAAGCATGCCTATCACAAAGTAGGACATCGTGACGAGGCCCACGGTGATCTGGAACCACTGGAAGAAGAGGGCCATGAAGCCGACTTTATCGCTGTGGAGGGAGTTGCCCACCCATCCGAATACGCCGCCTTCGCTCCATCCCTCGACCGAGGCCATTTCCGCGGAAATCAAAGCCGTGGGTAGGAACCAGAAGATGCCGCCCAAGAGGACGAAGAACACTACGGCGAATTGGCTCGTAGCAAAGCTCGGGTATTCGTACATTGCCATGACCATGGAAGCCGTCATGGAGAAGAACCCGAACATAGTCAATTTTTTAACTTGTTGCTTTGTTGTCTCCACCTTTTACTCCTTTAGTGATAACAAAAGAAAAAAAGGACTCATAACATGACTATAAAAATCGCGACATGACTGTAGTAAATGGAAAATAGGCAATCGTGCGTGCCAAGTAGTCAAACTACCCCATTTTAGCGCAGTCTGAGGCTAAAACGCGCCAAAAATGGAATTTTGGAGAATTTAAAAGACCTGGACCGAATTGTACTCAAACCCGTCGGAGGGGATCTGGGAGATCCAAACGACCAGGTTCTGGGTGTCCGTAACATGGCTCAGAGCCGCCTTCGTCGGGGTCCCTGAGGCGAAGGAGAAGCTGGCCAGGCTCTGCCCGTTTTGGGGGTCGCTTTCGGTGGAATTGGCGTAGATCTCCGCCTTGCCTCCGGACTGCACGGTGGAGATTTCCACCTCGTGCACCTTCTGCGGGCTTTCAAGCTCTATGTAAATCCCGAGCCCTGCTTCCCCGGGCACGCTAAAGGTCCTGAGGGACTCTATGGGGTAGCTCTGCAACGCGGAGGCGGGGGCGGGGACCGCCGAGGCCGCCTTAACCTGCGGGGCGGAGGCGGAGGAGGAAGAAGACGACTGCGAATTTGAGAAGGCGCCCGTCACGTTGGAATCCGCCTTCTCTTCGGCCAGGCCGCCGGGGATGGGGGCGTCGTTGTCGTTCAGGTTCCAGGTTATGTCGGATTCCTTTGTGCCCAGGTGCAGAGATCCCAAGTGCAGGGAGTAGACGGCCCACGCGCAGAAGAAGGCCACTAAGATCACGGCGCAGGTTATGATCGCCTTCTTTGTAACTCCTCCCTTCCTTTGCTCCGGGCTCCTGGAGGCCAGGGAGGCGGAGGAGGGGCGCCTTGGCTCTTGGGGTTCCTTTACAAGCTTTACGGATCTGTTGGCCACCACCCTGGCTTGAGAGGAAGAGCGGTTCTTGAAGTTGAAAAATTCCGACCTTGCGGGATCTATCTTCTCTATGCTCTCTTTGGGCTCGGAAAGGAGCTGGCGGCGGGTCCAGGGGGAGTTTACCTGCTCCTTCTTCTTTTCAGGCCCGTCTACGGGTTTGACGAAGGTGCTGCTGGCGATCTTGGACGGGATTTCGTTCACTTCCGCCGCGCTTACGGGGGCGAAGTCCACCATCGTTACGCTCGGGGCGCTGTCAGGAACGCCCCTCAAGGCCTCTTCTAGCGCCCTTCCCTCGTCGGCGTCTTTGAGGAGCATGTCGAGCTCGAGGAAGGTGAGGATGGGGTGGGGCATGGCCCCGCTCCTCTGCAGCTCCAGCCCCCTCCTGCACACGTCCACCATGTCGTCCGGGGCCTTGCCCTCTACGGAGTCCAGGAGGCTTGCATAAGCCTCGCGATCCTTTGCAGGGTCGAACGCCTTCCCGGTGATCATCTCGAAGATGACGGCGACGATGTCCCGGATGCACTTTTCCTCTTCCCCTTCGCCCTTGGCTGCGGGGGGCACGGGGGACTTCAGCATGGGGGAAATGGAAGTGTTGGCCAAGGTGACCTCCCTCCCCTTCATCCTTATCACTTTTGAGCTGAGGGCGCGGTGGTAGATCCCCTGCCTTTTCAGGCTCATAGCCGCCTCTATCACTTTGTGGATGATAAAGTAGGCCGCCTTGGGCTCCACGGATCCGGATCCCTCTATAAAGCTGTGGAGATCTGTCCCGGGGTCTTTGTCCGTGACTATCACTAGCACGCCGTCGGTGTTTTGGATGTGGAGCACTTTGGTGCAGTGGGAATCTTTTGAAAGTATCAGGCTGGAGGCTATGCGGTTCACGTCTTTGACTTTGGAAGAGTCGGAGATGATGAAGAGCTGGCCGTCCTTCATGAGGGTGTGATCGTTTGCCAGCCATGCGCTCAGGCCCAGTTCCGAGCGGTACTGGGTGATGAGGGTGTAGCGCTTGTCTATCGTATCCCCGATGGATGGAATCATAATCTGCCCTTCGTTTTCCAAAGATACAAACGTCTCGACGGGTCGGCTTCTAGAAGATCTTACAACCCTGGGCGTGAGGGATGCTTCCAGGGTCTGGGAGTACCAAACTTGGGAGGAGACGCGCCTCGGGGCGCGCGCAGGGGCCTCTTGGGCGCCCTCGCCCTTCCTGCCCCTTTTGAGGAAGCCGAATGCGCCGTCGAGCTCCTTTACCCCCATGGCTTTGCACAGCCCCCAGTAGAGGACGAACATGGCGGCGGCCGTGACGAGCGAGGTCAGGATGGCCTGCCACCAGGAAATGTGGCCCCGGAGCGAAGTTGAAAACCCGAGGCCCCGGGCCATGCCCCCGGAGACGAGCATGCCTGCCAGCGTGCACACGCACGCGCCCGCAAAGGAGCGGAGGTAGGTGGAAAAGATCCTCTGCTTTCTCAGCCTCGAGCCCATGCGCCTAGTTATGGCCCAGTAGGAGAGGGGCATGAGCGCTATGTTGCTCAGAGTTATGGAGGCCGCTATCCACATGTCCCAATAGGCGGGGGGGATGAAGTGGAGGCCGGAAAAGAGGACGGCCATCTGCACCGCGTTTTGGAAGGTGGTAAGGATGAAGGGCCACTTGCCGTCTTCATAGGCGTAAAAGACCCTGTTTAGAAGGAGCGTCACGGAAATGGGTACGAGGTTGAAGGCCAGGGCCAGGAGGGGCGCCGCCAAAAGGTTGGCGTCGAAGGTGTCCACAGTGGGCAAAAGCGCCCGAATTATTGGCACGGGCATTGCGATAAAGCATCCCACGAAGAAGAGCATTATCACCCCGGTCTGACGCAGGCAGTTGGCCAGGTGCTCCCTCATCTCCCCGCTCTTTTTCTCTTGGACTGCGCGGGAGATCGCGGGGAAGACCGCCGTGGCTATGGAGACGGTTATGAGCGAGTAGGGCAGGATCCAAATTTGGAAGGCCTGTGCGTAGGCGGAAGCCCCGGCCGTCATGAGGCGGTTGCCTGCGGCCAAGGGGGCCGTAGTCTCAATCCTGGTGTTCACCACCCCCACGCCCTGGTCTATAAGGATTGAGGCCAGAGTCCAGGCGGCGACCTTCCCCATGGATCTGAGCCCTATTCCGTGTACGCCGAACTTTATCCTGGGCTTTATCCCAATCTTGCGCAGGGGGATGAAGAGGAGCAGGGCCTGAACCAGGACGCCCAAGGACCACATCCCGGCCGTGAGCGCGATCTTGCCCTGGTTCCAAAAATCCATCCCCTGTTTTTCGGCATTGCCGAAAAAGGCGAAAAAGAGCCCGTAGCCTATGCAGCTGACTATGTTGGCGGCCACCGAGCTCCAGGCGTAGGCCGTGAAGTTGTCTTGGGAGGCTAGGATCTGCCCTACCACGCTGTAGGCCCCGTAGAAGAGTATTTGGGGGACGCACCAGAGCGTGAAGGCGTTGGCCAGGGCCTTTTGCGCCTCCGTCCAACCCGGGTCTATGTACAGGTCTATCAAAAGGGGGCTGCAGATCATGACCAGGATTGTGACCGCAAGGCAGCTCGTCAGGGCCAAAGTCAGGATCTTGTTTACGGTTTCAGAGGGGGATTTTTTTTTAAACGCCCTGACGACCTGCGGCACCAGGACGGCGTTCAGAAGGCCGCCCTCGATGAGGTTGAAAATTACATGGGGGATCTGACCCCCCACCTGGTAGGCGTTCGCCGCCACCCCGGTCACGCCCAGCGCCGCCGCGAGCAGGATAGTTCGGCCCTGTCCGGTCAACCTCGAAGCCAAGGTACCTGAGGCCATGATAAAGCTGTTCCGCTTTATGGTCTTTTTAGTGTCCACCTGTCAACCGTTCTTCTTTTTTCTGCGCATTTGCCTGATGCAGCCGAAAATCGTGAGCAGGCCTGCGGGAATGATGAGAATTATCACATTTAACCGGGTGACGGTCAAATGGCTGTTGAGTTGCGTACTAATTTTAGTGATGGGGTGATAAAACTCACCCATCCAAAAGGTGACCTGGCTCTTAATCGAGCTGTGGATTTGCACCGGAAAGTCTATCTGCCCTTCCATTCCGCTCCCCACCTCCGCGCTTTTTTCGGGAAGGATGGTGATCTGGGAGTTTGAGGCCAAAGAGCGAACCTTCGCCTCGATGGGGAAGGGGAGGGAGTTTTTCACGGTCACAGGCAGCAGGGCCGATTCGCTCAGGACCGTCACATTCTTTGAAGAAGAGATATCCACCGCCTCCCTGAGCGCCCTGCTCATAAGGGAAACGGCCTCTTCCCCGGCCTGTTTTACCTTTTCGTTTTGGCTCTGTGCGCAAAGTTCGGCATAGGCGGCCTTGGCCCCCACGCTTTCGCTCCACCCCTTTGCCGCGGCAGGGTCTTGGGAGAGGCCTGCGGCGGAGCGGATTTCCTGAAGGAGGGAAGGCTCCGTTCCGGCCCGGGCTGCAGGCGCCGGAGGGGATGCGGCGGCGGCAGGCCACGGATAGGACAGGTCCTGCTTTAGCGTGGTAAAGCGGATCCAGCCGGATCCTGCCAGGGAGAGGAGGATGGGGGAGGAGGCGGGGGAGACGCGCACTATCAGGGGCGCCCGCCTCCCCCGCGCCGCCGCAAGCTCGGCTGTAAACCGGGCCTGCCTTCCGGCAAAGCTTTCCTCCGCATTGGCCCATGCGTTCGAAGCCTCCCCTTCCGCCAGGGAGGAGAGGAGGGGGGAGGAGGCCAGCAGGGTGACTTTTCCGCCGGGGAGGGACAAGGTTTCGCCTTCCCCGCCGCCCTCAAGTGCGGCGCCGTACCCAAGATCCATCCCTTCCTCAAGCTGGGCGGACGAGAGGGAGGAGGGGGAAACGAGGATCTTGGGCAGGCTCCCCCCTCCTTCCCATTGTTTTGCAAGGCCTGCCATCGCTTCGAGGGCGCTTGGGGGGATCTGGGCGGGTTGCTCTAAGGCTGAAGCGTTTTTGAAGGATTCTTCGGCCCGCCAGTCCTCCACCACCTGCACTTTTTCCTCCGCCAAGATCGCGGCCGGGAAATCTGCGGGGCTTTCAACCAGGACTTCGCCTTTTCCTGTTTTCACAAGGCCTTCCGCCCCCTCCCTGTCGGCCGCTTCAGGCCCGGGATCTATAAAGACGAGGGAAAGGGGCAACGGGGGGAGGCCGGAAGCGCCTTCCACGGTGACGAAGCTGTTCAGGTTATAGCTGACTTCCCCCCCTCCTGAAGAGGGGGCGAAGAAGAATTCAAGAGGCCTGGCCCCCCAGCCGGCTCCTAATTTCGAGGCTTCCCCTTCCAGATCTTCCACCTCCTCCCCCCCCGGGGCGATGGGCGAGGTGGCAGCTTTTGCCAGGAGGACCGGGGTGGAAAGGTTCATATGGCCCGTGGCCCACAAGTTCATGGCCGAGGGCGAAGAGACGGGGGCTTGTGAGCTCCTGGCCTCTAAAATTCCGGAGGAGTCGCATTGGGGGGAA
>JAFYIA010000064.1 GCA_017538865.1 Aeriscardovia sp.
CCTCCAAGGACACGGGGAAGGAGAGCGAAAAGATAATAAGGGACTTGGAGTGGCTGGGGTTCGACTGGGACGAGCTCGTATTCCAGTCGGACCGCCTGGACATCTACCGCGAGGCCCTAAAGGAACTTTTGCAGCTAAACCCCGAAGATCCCCTCGTCTACCCCTGCTCGTGCTCGAGGAAGGAAATTTGCGCCGAAAGCCCGGCGGACCCGATAGACGGCATGAGGGTGTACAAGGGGAGGTGCCGGAAGAATCCGCCCTCCTCCCCGGAAGGGTGCTCGCTTCGCCTGAAGGCCCCGCACGAGGGGGAAAAGAGGGTGGAAGTCAGAGACTTCGTCTTCGGCCCCCGCATCTTCGACCTCGAAAGGCAGATCGGGGACGCCGTCCTCAGGCGCCGCGACGGGCAGTTCACCTACCAGCTGGCCGTGGCGGTCGACGACGGGATTGAGGGGATAGGGCAGGTCGTGCGGGGCAGGGACCTTTTGAAGAGCAGCGCCCTCCAAATCTACATCCGCCGCCTTTTGGGCCTGAAAGACCTGAGGTTTGCGCACCTCCCCCTGATTTTGGAAAATGGAGGCGCAAAGATGAGCAAGAGCCGGGGATCGGTGGACGTGTCGACCCTGAGGGAGTGGGGGGCTTCCCCGGAGGGGATAATAGGGTTCTGCGCCTGGCTCATGCGCCTTTGCCCGACGCCTGTGCCGGTGCCCTTGGGAATAGAAGAGTGCGTCAAGCTATTTTCTTACAAGAAAGTGAAATCCGGCCCCAACAGGCTGGGAGACGTGGAGCTGCCCTCCTACTTTTCCGACCCCCATTGGTGGAAAAGGTCCGGGGGGCGCTCTGAAAGGACTTTATATGGCATATATGGATAACAAAGATCTTACCAATCTCGAGATTTCCGAGAGAAGGGAAAAGGAGATAGGCGAGGCAGTGGCCAAGGTCATGGAGGCGGTAGACGCGGCGGCCAAAGGGCGGCAAGTCCGACTCATAGCCGCCACCAAGACGAGGGATGTGGGCGAAGTCATGGCCGCCATAAGGGGCGGAGTGAAGTGCATAGGCGAAAACAGGGTCCAGGAACTGGAGGAGAAGATGCCCCTGGTGATGGAAGAGTGCGGCAAAGCCGGGATTGAAATCTCCTCCCACCTCATAGGCCAGCTCCAGAAGAACAAGATCGCCAAGGCCCTCCCCCTCGTGGACTGCATAGAGAGCGTGGAAAGCTTCGACAAGGCACAGGAAATTTCCGAGAGGGTTCCCGCCGGAAGGCTTTTAGACGTGTACCTCGAGGTCAACGAGTCAGGGGAAGAGAGCAAGAGCGGGTGCAAGCACGAGGAGGCTTTCGACTATGCCCGCAGCATCTCCTCCCTCCCCGGGCTCAGGCTCGCCGGGCTTATGACCGTGGCGGATCCCGTGGAAGGCAGAGGCTGCTTTGAGAGGCTGAGGGGCCTTAGGGACAAGATCTGCAAAGAAGTCGAGACCTGCCAGAGGCTGTCGATGGGGATGAGCGGGGACTTTCTCGAGGCCATAGCCTGCGGCGCCACGGACGTCAGGATCGGGACGGCTATATTCGGCGAGAGAAGCTTTAAGTGAAAATAGCCAGGTTCGTCAAGGGGGACGGCCTTCCCGAATACGGGTTCGTGCAGGAAGACGGCGGCAAGAAGATACTGGCCGAGATCGCCGGCAACCCATTCAGCGGGGACGTGACCCTGTCTGGGGAAAGGTGCGATCTGGCCGACGTGAGGCTTCTTGCCCCGAACTTCCCGCTGAAGATCTTCTGCTGCGACGCTTTCGAAGACTTCTATTTGAAGCCCGCCACAGCCGCTGTAGGGCCGGATGACATCCTCTCTCTACCCGCGTGGAGCCGCGGCATAGAGATACATCCCGGGGTGGGTATAATCGCCGCCAGCACTATAAAGAACTGCCCGGTTTCGGAAGTGGAAAAGCACCTCCTGGGAATGACTTGCGTGCTGGATTCCACTGCCATCTCGGACAGGGGGGGCGTGTGCAACACGGCCTTTGACGATTCCCTCGCCATAGGGCCATGGGTTGAGAGCAAAATCGATCCCGATACGCGCCTGATCTTCGGGCAGGAAGAGCCTTTGGACGTACGGGAGCTTTTGAAGTGCGCGATCAAAAACATAGCCTTCATCTCCACGTTTTCAACGCTCCTTCCCGGAGACATGGTAGTGGTCCGAGGGCGCCTCTCAAAGAGGATGGATCTGGGAGGCGAGGCGAAGGTGGCGATTGAGGGGCTGGGATACTTGAAGGCATACGTGCGAAAAGAGGATTCAAAGCCTGCCAAGGACTTTGCAGGCAATTAGGCCTGCAGAAATTTAAAAAGCGGAGGCGAGGCCTCCGTAAGCGTGCGTTTTAATTAGATCAATTCCTACAATCCCCGTTTCTATCAATTCACAACTGCGTAAGGACCGCTTCCCCCATAAAACCTTAATCTCGATAGCTTATAGGCCTTGTATCCCGCGTATCCGGCTATAACCAGAAGTATGGGAAGGAGGACGCAGAGAAATGCCCCGGCAAGCCTTCCCCCAGTGAAGGGGAGCTGGTCTCCTTAGCTCCGTTGTACACCATAAACGAGCTCGCATCCATCAGCCCTGAGGGGTCGGCGGAAGAAATCTTTAAAAAAGCCCCCGCAGGGGCAAAGAGCGAAGTCGGAAGCTATTCCGTCTCTCCGCCGGTTTTTTTATGAGTCCTGAAGAAGGGGAAGGGATCCTCGTTGTATACGGGCTCTATCTTGTAAGGGGTGCCCTTTAGGCAGGCCAGAACGGATCTGGAATTAAAGTCTCTGCCTTCTACCGTGGCGATCCCGTCTTCCAAATTTACCGTCACCTTGCTCACGCTGGGGACGGCCTTTATGTGCGAAGTCACGGTGTCGACACACCCCTGGCACTTCATTCCCGTTATTTTGAACTTCTTTTCCATCGCAGCCTCCTTTTTAACTGTTCAACAGGATTTTACTTTTCTAATTCCACTTTTTGGGCCTGCGGAACCGGCGCAGCCTCAGGGCGTTCAAAACTACGCACACCGAGCTCATAGACATGCACGCGGCCGAAATCATGGGGTTGAGGAGAGGTCCTCCGAAAAGGAAGAGCACCCCGGCGGCTATCGGAACCCCTATGAGGTTGTAAAACAGCGCCCAAAAGAGGTTTTCCTTGATGTTGGCCATGGTGGCTTTTGAAAGCTCTACGGCCGTGGGCACGTCCATGAGGTCAGACTTCATGAGCACGATATCGGCGGAAGATATCGCCACGTCCGTGCCGCTGCCTATAGCTATCCCTACGTCGGCCTGAGAGAGCGCAGGTGCGTCGTTTATGCCGTCTCCCACCATTGCCACCTTTTCCCCCCGCTTCTGCAGGGAGGAGACGATGCCAATCTTCCCCTCGGGGAGCACTCCGGCGAAGACCTCGTCCACCCCCACCTCCTTTGCGACCCTCTCGGCGGTCCTCTGGTTGTCCCCAGTTATCATGACGGTCTTTATTCCGAGACTTTTCAGGGCGGAAATGGCCGCCCGGCTGGTGGGCTTGACAGAGTCTTTTACGCCCATAAGGGCGACAAGGGAAGACCTGTCGGCGAGGAAGAGGAGGGTGCAGCCGTCCCCTGCCATTTTTTCCGCGTCCTTTAGGGCCTCCGGCCCGATTTGGATCCCGTTTTCCTCCAGGAGCGTTTGACTTCCCAAAACGTAAGCCTCGCCCCCCACCTGGGCGAAGACGCCCTTGCCGGAGACGGAAGCGAAGGCTTCAGGCTCGGGGGCTGAAACCCCCCGCGCTTTCGCCTCGGCCGCGACGGCCTTTGCGATTGGGTGCTCGCTTCCGGACTCCGCGGCCGCAAAGAGGCTGAGGACCTCAGGTTCGGAGAGCTCGGAGTAGTTCCGCATCTCGCTTACCGCGGGCTTTCCCGAAGTAATGGTTCCCGTCTTGTCGAAGGCCACGGCCGTGAGCTTGTAGGCCTTTTCCAGGCTCTCCCCGCCGCGTATCAAAATACCTTCCCGGGCACCGCGGCCCGTCCCCACCATGATGGCCGTGGGGGTGGCAAGGCCCAGCGCGCACGGGCAGGCTATCACCAGGACGGAGATGGCCACTGTGAGCCCGAAGAGCCAATTCTGCTTCCCTACGAAAATCCAGAGGATGCCAACTATGACGGCTATGGAGATTATGGTCGGTACGAAGAAGGCGGAGATCCTATCGGCCAGGCGCGCCACGGGGAGCTTGGCGGACTGCGCCTGCTCGACCAAGGAGATGATTTTTGAAAGCTCCCCCTCCGATGCGGACTTTTCAGCCTCCATGGTGAAGCTGCCGGTGGAGTTGATGCTGGCCCCTATGACCTTATCCCCGGCCCTCTTCTCAATCAGGGCAGACTCTCCCGTGATCATGGATTCGTCCACGTCCGAAGAGCCTGAGAGGATGACCCCGTCGGTAGGAACCTTTTCTCCGGGCCTCACCAAGAGGACGTCTCCGACTTTGACTTCGGAAAGCGCCATCTCCCTCGTCTCTCCGTTTTCAATCAGAGTGGCCTTTGCCGGGGACAGGTCCATCAGGCGGTTTATGGCCTCCCCGGCCTCCTTCTTGCTCCGCGTCTCAAAGAACTTTCCCAGGGTGACAAGGCACAAAATCACCGCGCCCGACTCAAAGTAGAGCTTGGACGCCCAGGCCTTGTCCCCGGCCAGGACCAGGCACGTGGCCACTACCGAGTAGACGAAGGCCGTGCCCGACCCCAGAAAAACGAGGGAGTCCATGTTGGGATGCCCCTTGAGGAGGGTTAGAAAGCCGACCGAGTAGATCTTCCAATTTATCCCCACCACTGCCGCACAGAGGACCAGCTGCACTGCGGAAAACGGGACGGGGGAAGAGAGCCAGCGGGGCAGAGGCCCGTAAAAGGCCATGTAGAGCAGGCACACGCAAAGCCCCGCAGACACCCAGAAGCGAATCTGGAGGGTTTTAAGCTCCTTCTTCTTTTCAGCCTTTTTGGCCGCGAGGGCTTTGGAGGGGTCCTCCAGGGGCTTGGCGCCGTAGCCCGCCTCCTTGACCTTCTTTTCTATGTCCTCGCCCGATGCCATGGCGGGATCAAAAACGACGTTCATTTTTTCGGTGGCCAGGTTCACCGACACCGAGCTCACTGCGGGCAGGGACCTTACGGCTTTCTCTATCGTCGCCGCGCACGAGGCGCACACCATCCCGGAGATCCCGAAGGACTCCTCCTTTTCAGCATCCGCAGCCATTTTCCCCTCCTTCGCATCCGCAGCCGCAGGCCCCCGCGTCTTCTTCCTGCCCCCCTTGCGCCATCTTCTCTTCAAGCGCCTTCATCACTTCTTGCGCGTCCCGCTTCGTCAGAGGGCACTCCCTTATGAGCCTTATGAGCATCTCCTTTTGGTCGCATCCGCAGGTCTCTTGGGCGAGGTCCCGAACGCGCCCTTCCACGCACTCGCCTTCCGCCCTTTTCGCCCTGTACCGGAACTTGCCCCCGGTTTTTTCGGCTTCCACAAACCCCTTCTTTTCCAGCCGGGAAAGGTAGGTCTTGCAGGTAGAGGGGGACCAGCCGAACTCCTCTCCGCACTTTTTACACACTTCCGACGAGGGGAGGGGGCCCCTCCACAATAGGGACATCACCTTCCACTCGCACCTTGAAATTGAGCACCCGCATGACTTCACAGGGGTATGATAGCACATTTGTCTACATTTGTAGACAATACGGCGCCCCTCCTTTTTAGGAATAAATTCCGTCCGCCCTGAGTTGTCTCTTCTCAGAAGAAAGGCACATTTGTATGGATGAAAAACTGACCAACTTATCGCAGAAAGTGCTGGGGGACGCGATCCAGGACGCTTCGGCCGCCGGAAACCCGCAAGTCACCCCCCTGCACCTCTTGGATTCCCTCCTCAGGCTCGACAACGGCCTGGTGAAGGGGCTGCTCGAAGCCGTGAAGGCGGACCCCAAGGCCATAGGGGCAAAAGTGAGGAACGCCCTCTCCGCGCTCCCCAGCGCCACCGGGGGCAACGGCAACCCCACCGCCTCAAGGGAGCTCAACCAGGTCCTCTCCGAGGCGGGCCAGATCATGACGCAGTGCGGGGACGACTACGTTTCTACCGAGCACCTTTTGGCGGCCCTGGCCGGCTCCCAGGACAAAGCCGGGGAGATTTTGAGGTCCGCAGGCGCCACGAAAGACGCGATCTTGAAGGCGCTCCCCTCGGTCCGCGGGGACGGGCACGTGACCAGTCCCGACGCCGAAGACAACTACAAAGCCCTTGAAAAATACTCGACCGACCTCACCAAGGCGGCCTCGGAAGGGAAGCTCGACCCCGTTATAGGGCGCGACCAGGAGATTAGGAGGGTCATGCAGATCCTCTCCCGGCGCACCAAGAACAACCCCATCCTCGTAGGCGAGCCCGGAGTCGGAAAGACCGCGGTAGTGGAAGGCCTGGCCCAGAGGATCGTGGCCGGGGACGTGCCCTTGACCCTCAAGAACAAAAAGCTCATCTCCCTGGACCTTTCGGCGATGGTTGCCGGGGCAAAGTACAGGGGGGAGTTCGAAGAGAGGCTGAAGTCCGTCCTGGCCGAGATCAAGGCCTCCGACGGGCAGATCATCACCTTCATAGACGAGATCCACACCATCGTGGGCGCCGGCAACGCCGAAGGCGCGATGGACGCGGGCAACATGCTAAAGCCCATGCTGGCCAGGGGGGAGCTGCGCCTCATAGGGGCCACCACCCTTGACGAGTACAGGGAGAACATAGAGAAGGACCCGGCCCTCGAGCGCAGGTTCCAGCAGGTCTACGTGGGAGAGCCCGACGTCGAAGACACGATCACGATCCTCCGCGGCCTAAAGCAGCGCTACGAAGCCCACCACAAGGTGACGATCGGGGACGACGCCCTCATAGCCGCGGCCACTCTCTCCAACCGCTATATCACCGACCGCCAGCTCCCCGACAAGGCGATAGACCTGGTGGACGAGGCGGCGGCGCACCTGCGCATGGAGCTGGATTCTTCCCCGGAGGAGATAGACGAGCTTTCCAGGAAGGTCACCCGCCTCCAGATGGAGCAGCTGCAGCTCTCCAAGAGCGAGGACGAAGCGAGCAAGGAGCATCTGGGGGAGATCGAAAAGGAGCTGGCCGACGCCAAAGAGAAGCTCTCCGGCCTCCAGGCCAGGTGGAACAGCGAAAAGAGCGGCAGGAACCGCGTAGGGGAGCTTCGGGCAAAGCTCGACGCGAAGAAAGTCGAAGCCGACAAGGCCACTAGAGACGGAGACCTGGAGAAGGCCGGAAAGATCATGTACGGGGAGATCCCCGAGATCCGAAAGGAGCTCGAGGACGCCCAAAAGGCGGCCGAGAGCGCCCAAAAGGACGCCCACGCCGAAGAGCCCATGGTCCCCGACTGCGTGGACGCGGAGAGCATAGCCAGGGTGGTGTCCGAGTGGACCGGGATACCCGTAGGAAAGCTCACCGAGTCCGAGGACGAAAAGCTCCTCCACATGGAGGACTACCTGGGCAAGCACGTGATAGGCCAAAAGGAGGCCATCCACTCCGTAAGCGACGCAGTCAGGAGGTCCAGGAGCGGGATCTCGGACCCCAACAGGCCCACGGGCTCCTTCATGTTCCTCGGGCCTACGGGCGTGGGAAAGACCGAGCTCGCAAAGGCGCTGGCCGAGTTCCTCTTCGACGACCAGAGGGCGATGGTGAGGATAGACATGAGCGAGTACATGGAAAAGGCCTCCGTCTCCCGCCTCATAGGCGCCGCCCCCGGGTACGTGGGATACGAAGAAGGGGGACAGCTGACCGAGGCCGTGAGGCGCAGGCCCTACTCGGTGGTCCTCTTCGACGAGGTGGAAAAGGCCGACAGGGAGGTCTTCGACCTCCTGCTCCAGGTCTTGGACGACGGCAGGCTCACCGACGGGCAGGGCCGCACCGTTGACTTTAAAAACACCATCCTCATCATGACTTCCAACCTCGGAAGCGAATACATGGCCAGGCAGGACATGGATGAGGACGCCAAGAAGAAGGCCGTCATGGACGCCGTAAAGGCCCACTTCAGGCCGGAGTTTTTGAACCGCCTGGACGACATAGTGATGTTCCACCCCCTGACCCGGCAGGATCTTAGGAAGATAGTCGACATCCAGCTCGACCAGCTCGCCCACCGCCTCTCCGACAGGCGCATAACCCTGACCGCGACCGAGGCCGCCAAGGACTGGCTGGCCAACGTGGGGTACTCCCCGGCCTACGGGGCGAGGCCCCTGCGCAGGCTGGTGCAGACCCAGGTGGGCGACAAGCTCGCCAAGGCGCTCCTTAGCGGCAAGGTCCTCCCCTCTTCCCAGGTCGTGGTCGACCACAGGGGCGAAGACGACTTCCTCACGCTCGAGGACGGGAAAGACAAGAAGATAATACAGGTAGACTGAAAGGGCAAAAGGCCCGAAATCCAAGCCCGCGCAATGGAATAATCGCGGGCTTTTCCAACTTGAATAACTAAAGAAGAGCGCCGGGAGGGTCCCGGCGCCGGAAAAAGGAGGATGCGCGATGGGGCGCTCGGTCGGAATAGATTTAGGCACCACCAATTCTTGCATTGCAACTCTTGAAGGTGGGCAGCCCACGGTGATCGTCAACTCCGAGGGGCAGAGGACCACCCCCTCGGTGGTGGCGTTCGCCAAGAACGGGGAGATTTTAGTGGGGGACGTGGCGAAGAGGCAGGCTGTTACCAACGTGGAGCGCACCATCTCCTCCGTCAAGCGACACATGGGGACCGACTGGACCGTCGACATCGACGGGAAGAAGTGGAC
>JAFYIA010000065.1 GCA_017538865.1 Aeriscardovia sp.
GGCCAGGATCATAAGGACTATGGCCAGGCAGATCCCGAGGAGCACCGCCTGAAGCATTATGCTCTTGGTCTGGCGCGAGATCGCTATAGCCCTCGGCACGGCCAGGATCTCGTCGTTCATTATCACGGCCTGGGCGCTTTCGCTGGCCACCGTGGCGGAACCGTCGGTCATGGCTATGCCGATGTCGGAAGAGGCGAGGACGGGGGCGTCGTTTACGCCGTCCCCCACCATCATGGTGACGTGCTCGGCCCTGCGGCCGCCCAGCTTTCCTATCACCTTTTCGCCTTTGGAGTCCTTGTCTCTGTCGGTCTTTTTGTCGTTGGCCACGACTGCGAGCTTCTCTTCAGGCAGGAGCCTGGCCTTGACGTCCCCTATCCCGAGCTGGGAGGCAATGGCATCGGCGGTGCCCTGCCGGTCTCCGGTCACCATGGTGATCTTGGAGACTCCGAGCTTCTTGAGATCTTCTATGGCCGCCTTGGAGTTGGGCCTGGGGAGGTCCTTTAGCACGATCCTTCCGGCAATCTTTCCGTCCACCGCCACGAAGACCCCGATTTCGTCAGGAGCGGAGGCCGGGAAGGAGGCGGACTGCCCCAGGGTGTCTTCAAGCCACTGGAGCTTGCCCGCGAGCACCTTATGCCCTTCCACTTTCCCGCTTATGCCGTTTCCGGGATTTTCCTCCACTTCCTCTGCGGAGGGGAGGCCGCCCTGGCCCCACAGGGGCTCTGCGGCCTTCGAGATGCCTTTGGCGAGGATGTGTACGGAGTACCCTTCCAGCGCGCCTGCGAGCCTCAAAACTTCGTCTTTGTCGAATCCGGGGAGCGCCTCCACCCTGTAGACCTCGGGATCTTTGGAGGTGAGGGTCCCGGTCTTGTCGAAGAACACGTGGCTGACCCTGCTCATCTGCTCCAAAACGCCCTGGGACTTGACGATGATGCTGTGCTTGGCGAGCCTGCCGATGCCGCCCATATAGGCCACGGGGGCGGCGATGAGCAGGGGGCAGGGGGTGGCCAGGACCATTACCTGGACGAAGCGGCCGGGATCGCGGCTGCAGGCCCAGGCGATGATGCCGATGACTAGGGACACCACGGTGAAGGGGACTGCCAGAAGGTCGGCGGTCTTGACTATGGGGGCCCTGGAATCGTTCGCGCTTTCCACGAGCTTTAGGATCTGCTGGTACTCGGAGTCCTTTGCGGCCGCAGTGGCCTTCATGTAGAGGGCCGTGGACTGGTTGACTCCGCCGGAGAGGACCTTGTCCCCTTCCTGGAGGTCGGCCGGCACCGGCTCCCCGTTGATCATCGACATGTCTACGGAAGCCTCGCGGCTGACCAAAACCCCGTCGACCGGGATGGTTTCTCCGGGCTTTACAAGGAGGACGTCTCCTACGCTTATCTTTTCGACCTGCACGTCTTTGACGGCGTCCATGTCCCCGGGGTCTACGAGGTGGGCCGTCTTGGGGGCGTTTTCCATGAGCTTCGTGAGGTTTTCCCCAGCCTTGGACTGGGCGAAGTCTTCAATGGCACCGCCCGTGAATACCATAAGGTCGATAATCCATGCGGCCCAGAAGGTCCCGACCAGGGTGGCGGAGATTATGGCTATCACCGCGAGGATGTCGGAGCCGGCCCGGTGGGCCATCCACCCCTTGATGATGTCGATGATTTCGATCACGAGGGTGTAAATGGAAAGAAGGATGAATATGACTATCGCTACAATTTTTGCGTCGTTCCACAGAATGCCGCACACGATTCCAACCGCTATCGACACCAGCATCATGGGGGAGGATATGAAGAACCTCCAGACTCCCTTCCAAAACGCCGACATCTTTCCCTGCCCCTTTTTAGGCATGGTTGCAGCCGCTTCAGTCAAGGCGAATCCTTTCTCCGCGCAAGGCGCGGATGCCCGAAGACTCGGGACTTTTAAATAGATTTGACTAGATGACGAAAACTTATTGCTCAATCAATTCGGCCCGGAATGCCCCGGGTTTTGTTGATACATATCTTAATATAAGGCCCGTAAAAATTCGAATGAGGCGGCAATCACTTCTTTGCCTTCTTTTTCTTTTTCCCCTCCTTTTCTATCTTCAGCTGGGAAGCGGCAATCGATCCCGCCACATAGGCCTGGAGCCTGAGCCACTCGGGGAAAAGCTGCATGCCGTCCGCCATGGAATCTATGTCCGTGAGGGAGGAAAAAGCCTTGTCTTCCATTGTCAGCTTCATTTCCAGATTTCCCTTCCCATCGCACGAGCACTCAAAGGTTATCCCGCTCGACTGGTACTCGCGCCTGTAAAGGATGGAGGTCTTGAATGAATTTTCGTCTTTGTCTAAATGAATGGGGAGGTGAAGCCTGTCTTCCATGCGCCTTCTAATGTCTGGGCATAAAAAAGCGGAGGATGCGAGATTCGAACTCGCGAGGGCGTGAACCCAACACGCTTTCCAAGCGTGCGCCATAGGCCTCTAGGCGAATCCTCCGGGTGCTGTAAGCACTGCCTCAAGTGTATCACCTTTGGGGAAAAAATGCTAAACGCGGAACTATAATTATTTGACTACAAAACGTTGGATTGCGGGAGGAAGCTTTGAAAAAGAAAAAGATATTCGAAGTTGCCGCAGCTGTAGTTGGGTGCGCGGCCGTCGTAGTTATGCTGGCGGGATGCGGGCAGTCTTCATCGACTTCAGCCTCATCCTCCCAGACTTCGACGTCTTCGCCCGCAGGGGGGGCTTCCGGCAAAAGCAAATCCTCTTCGCCGGCCTCAGGCTCTTCTTCGGCTTCCGCTTCGGGATCGCAGTCTGCCTCTTCAGGCTCCTCATCTTCTTCCCAATCTGAAGGGTCCAGATCCTCCTCACAGCCGCAAGGCACGGGATCTTCTTCGCAAAGCTCTGCCTCCGGTTCTTCTTCCCACAGTTCTTCCGGGAGTTATTCCTCTGCTTCCCTCACCCACTACAGCCAAGATCCTTCCGTGCCGCTTCCAAAAGTTGTAAGCCCCTCCATTCCTGATAGCGCCACCGTAATAGGACCGGATTACGCGCAGCTTCCAAATGGAAAAGTCGTAAACCTTTCAAACGGACAAGAAATTACCAATCCGAAAATCGTCGGAACGTCCACAACCCCTCCCGATCCTGGAGCCGCTTCCGGAGGCATGACCTTCATACCCGAACAGGTGGGAAGCGTCCGAAAGCAGATGAAAAAACTCCAAGAGAGCCAAGAGGGTTCTGCGGAAACGAGCGCTTATGTCGTAAAAACTGCGGCATACCTCCCCAACGGAAATTACGGAGCCTTTTGGACCTCTAATTCTAATGGCCAGGAATTTTATGATGCCCAGGGCAAGCTCTTCGTACAGCAGGCGAAAGGCGTTGTAGACGTTTCACAGTGGAATGGCGACGTCAACTGGTCTGAACTTAAAAACGAGGGAGTCCAAGGAGCGATAATAAGGCTCGACTACGGCTCCTATAACGGATACGATTCGGAGGCTCTCAACAATATTGATCAGTGCCTAAAGCTCGGGATTCCAATAGGGGTATATGTGTATTCCTATGCATATAATTCCCAGGTTGCCTATGGAGAGGGAAGCTATGCAGCCACCCTTTTAAAGCAGGCCGGCCTCTCGCCTTCCCAGCTTCCCCTCGGAATTTACTACGATCTTGAAGCGTACAGCTGGTATGCCCACCCGCATCCTACAAGCCCAGAAGTGTACCAGGGAATAGTATCCAGCTTCTTTGAGGCCCTATCAGCTGACGGATATACGAATGCTTCGGTATATTCCTATCCTGAATATCTACAAACGGCCCTAAACACTCCCTACATTTACCGGCATGTAGGATGGGTGGCCAGCTATGCGTCTGATCCAGGGTTCAACCAATGGTACACCAACTTCCGCGGCTGGCAGTACGGCAATGAAGGGGAGGTATCTGGGGCAAACGGGTATATAGATTTGGATGCCTTCGGATACGCATCCTATACTCCTATCGCATGGACCAAGCCTCTCAACCTTTCCTCCTACCCCATAGCCGACCTGCCGGACGGAGACTACTACATAGACCTCGCCTCCGACCTCTCCACCTCCCTCCAAGCGCCTTCCGGTCATGAGGGGGTACAGATGAACACGGCCGCAGGCGACCGCAGCCAGGGCCAGATATGGTACCTTCACAGGAACCCCAACGGCTCTTACGGGATTTTGAACACCCTGGGCGATTACTGGCTGGACGTGTGGCAGGGCAACCAGACCCCCGGAAACAAGATTGACCAGTGGATCGGA
>JAFYIA010000066.1 GCA_017538865.1 Aeriscardovia sp.
CTGTGGCCTTCGACATCCTGCGCCGTTGGCGCGAAAAGAGCGGGTACGAGGTGAACTTCATAAGGAACGTCACCGACATCGACGACAAGATACTCAGGAAGGCCAAAGAGGCCGGGGAAGAGTGGTGGGCCCTAGCCTACCGCTTCGAAAGGTCGTTCGGGCAGGACTACTCGCTTTTAAACGTCCTCCCCCCCACCTACGAGCCCAGGGCCACCGGGCAAATCCCCGAGATGGTGGAGCTGGTGGAGACGCTGCTCGGGCGCGGCTACGCCTACAGGGTCCCGCGCCCGGAGGCTGGAGGGGCCGACGTGTACTTCGACACGGAAAAGTGGAAGGGCTACGGGGCCCTGACCCGCCAGGGCGAAGGCGCCCTGGAAGGGGGAGAGGACGAGGGGAGGGGCAAGAAAAGCCCTAGGGACTTTGCGCTCTGGAAGGCCCCCAAGCCCTCGGAACCCGCCTCCGCCTCGTGGGACGCCCCCTTCGGGAAGGGGAGGCCAGGATGGCACCTCGAGTGCTCGGCGATGAGCCACAGGTTCCTGGGGGACGATTTTGACATCCACGGCGGAGGCTTGGACCTGCGCTTCCCCCACCACGAAAACGAGATGGCCCAGTCTCTGGCCGCCGGCTGGCCCACGGCCCGCTACTGGCTCCACTCGGCCTGGGTGACGCAGAAGGGCGAAAAGATGAGCAAGTCCCTCGGAAACGGGCTGGGGGTGGAGGAAGTTTGCGAAAAGTTCTCCCCCTGGGCCCTGCGCTTCGCGCTGGGCTCCGTCCACTACAGGTCCATGCTCGAGTGGGGGAATGAGGCCGGAAGGGAGGCCAGGGAAGTCGAAAGGCGCATCTTCCGCTTCAAGGAGGAGGCCGAGGGCTTTATGGGGCGGAAGATCTGGGAGGAGGAGGCCGAAAGCCTCCCCAAAGGGGCGCTTCCGGAAAAGTTTTCTTCGGCCATGGACCAGGACCTCGCCGTAGGCCCCGCCCTCGCCGAGATTTTCGAGTCCCTGCGCGCCCTGAACTCCTCCATGCGCTCTGGGGCAGGCAGGGAGGAAGCGGAGCGCGGGATCCTCTCCATTTTCGCCATGCTCTCGATCCTGGGCCTTTCCCCCCTGGATCCGGCGTGGGAAAAGCGGGAAGCCGAAGACGGCCTGGCCCCCCTCGTGGAGGCCCTCATGGAAGAGAGGGAGAAGGCGCGGGCGGAAAAGAACTTCCAAAAGGCCGACGCCATCAGGGGGCTTTTGAAGAGGGCCGGGGTGGCCCTGGAAGACGGCAAGGGCGGCACTTCCTGGCGCCGCCTGGATATTTTGGAGGGATAAACTGAACACATGACCGCTTTCAGTTCTCTTAGCGACAAACTGTCGAAAGTCTTTTCCTTCACGCACTCGAAGGGAAAGCTGAGCGAAAAAGACATAGACGAGACCGTGGCCGGGATAAGGACGGTCCTGCTAGACGCGGACGTCTCCCTCCCCGTGGTCCAGAAGTTCTGCGCGGACGTGAAGGAGAGGGCCCTCGGCGCGGAAGTTTCAAAGGCCCTCAACCCCAGCGAGCAGGTGGTGAAAATCGTCTACGGGGAGCTGGAGAAGGCGCTCGGGGAAGGGGTGGAAAGGCCCCTCCGCTTCGCCAAGACCCCCCCCACCGTGATAATGCTCCTGGGCCTGCAGGGCGCGGGCAAGACCACCCTTGCCGGAAAGCTCGCCTTCTGGCTCAAGCAGTCTGGCCACACCCCCCTCCTCGTCGCGGCGGACCTCCAGAGGGCCGCCGCCGTGGAACAGGTCTCCAAAGTCGCCCACGAAGTCGGGGCGGGGATCTACACCCCGGATCTGAGCGGGTGGCTGGGGAGGAAGAACCCGGTGAAGGTGTCTAAGGACGCGGTGGAGTTCGCCAAGCGCAAGCTCTACGACACCGTCATCATCGACACCGCCGGGCGCCTGGCCGTAGACGACGCCCTCGTGAAGGAGGCCGGCCAGATAAAGAATGCCGTCGAGGCGAATGAAGTGCTGCTCGTAGTCGACTCCATGATCGGCCAGGACGCGGTGAAGGTGGCCGAGGCCTTCGACAAGGGCGTGGGCTTTACGGGGATAGTTTTGACCAAGCTCGACGGCGACGCCAGGGGCGGGGCCGCGCTCTCGGTCACGGGGATGACCGGAAAGCCCATCCTCTTCGCCTCCGACGGGGAGAAGCTCAAGGACTTCGAGGTCTTCCACCCCGACCGCATGGCCAGCAGGATCCTGGACATGGGCGACACCCTCACCCTGATAGAAAGGGCGGAGAGGGAGTTTGACGAAAAGAGCGGGGAGGAAGTCGCAAAGAAGATTAAGGGCGGCACCTTCGGGCTGGACGACTTCGTGAGCTCTTTGGAGCAGATAAAGAAGATGGGATCCATCAAAAAGATGCTGATGATGCTTCCCAGCATGAACCAGTACCGCAGCCAGATCGAGGACATGGACGAGGGGAAGCTGGACAGGATCACGGCCATCATCTCCTCCATGACCCCGGAGGAAAAGGCCCACCCGGACATCATCAACGGATCCAGGCGCGCCAGGATTGCCAGAGGCTCGGGCACGAGCGTCGGGGAAGTGAACTCCCTCCTCACCCGCTTCGCCCAGGCTTCGAAGATGATGAAGAAGATGGGCCCCAATATCGCAGGGGCCCCCATGGATCCCTTCGGCCTCCCCTCCGGAGGGAAAGGGGCCTCCAAGGGCAAGGGGGCGGCCAAGAAGAAGAAGTTCAAGTCCGGCAATCCTGCCAAGAGGGAGGAAGAGGAAAGGGCCCTCATGGAAAAGCTCAGCGCGAAAAAGCTCGACTGAGATGCTTGCCCTCTACATCGTCTGCTGGGTCTTGACCTCCTCTTTCGCCCTGATCCTGCTCCTGCGCCTCGTCCCGGCGGGGACGGATTCAAAGCGCCCTTTGACCGAGCTCATAGCGCTTTCCCCCTACGCCGCGGCGGCGGAGCTCCTCATCGCCATAGTCTCCTACGGGAGCGGCAACTGGGGGTGCGGGATTTTGGGCTCCATATTCCTCCTCTGGGAGGCGTGGTTTTTGAGGGCCTACTTTTTCGGCAAAAGGAGGAAGGCCCCGGAAAAGCTCTTGACCGTCATGACCTTAAACTGCAGGTACGGCAGGGCCGATGCGGGCGCCATAGAGGAGTTTGCGGAAAAAGAGGGCGTAGACGTATTGGCCCTCCAGGAAGTGAGCCCGGATCTTCAGGAAAAGGCCGCCCTCTTCCCCCGGTTCCCCTACCAGGTCTCGGGCGGGGAGAGCGAGGATGACAACGGTGGGTTCAATATGGTTTTGAGCCGCATCCGCCCTGCAGAGTCCCTCCGCTCCACCGTAGACATCGCTGCGGCCAGGTGCCCCGCCATGAAGTTCGATTTTGACGGGGAAACGCTGCTCGTGGCGAGCGTGCACCCCAAGTCCCCCCACCGCGGAGGGGACTTTTGGGGCTGGGGCGTGAACCACTTGGCCTCCTTCCTCTCTTACCTTGGCAAAAGCGTAAAAATGCCTAAAAGGTGCCCCCGCCTCCCCGTCCCGGAGCCTCTCCCAAAAAAGGAGGCGGACTTTGTCGCAGTAATGGGGGACATGAACTCCTCCATAGATCTTCCCTCCTTCAGGGCGGTCCTCAAAAGCGGGATGAAAGACTCCTCCATGGACGTGCACACGGGCCTCCACCCGACTTTCCCCGCCACTTGGAAGGGGTGGCACCAGACGCTGGAGCTCGACCACGTCCTACACTCCCCGGGCATCAGGAGCTACTGTGTAAAGACCAAAAAGATCGCGGGGACCGACCACCTCGCCCTTGTAAGCCGCCTTGGAAAAGAAGAGCGGTAAGGTACTATACTGTATTTGAAATGCGCCGAATCCCCTCTCACGCGGCGCAGACGGCGAATGACTGATTTGTTTATGCCCCACTTAAATGGAAAGGTCAGATTTCTTTTGAAAAAGGAGTTAGGGCTGTGTCTACAAGGATTAGGCTGAAGAGAACAGGAAAGATTCACGACCCCCAGTACCGCGTGGTGGTGGTCGACCAGCGCAAGAAGCGCGACGGGGAAGTCATAGAGGAGGTGGGCTACTACAACCCCAACCCCAACCCCTCCCTCATCCACATAGATTCTGAAAAGGTGCAGCGCTGGCTTTCTTTGGGCGCGCAGCCTTCCGACCCCGTCCTGGTCCTCCTCAAGATCACCGGGGACTGGCAGAAGTTCAAGGGCCTGCCGGGGGCTGAGGGCAGCCTGGAAATGCCCGCCCAGAAGGTGAGCGCCGAAAAGAAGGTCGAAAAGGTGACAGACGAAGCCCAGGCCCTCAAAGCCAAGCACGCGGCCGACGAGGTCGGAGAGTAAGCTCCTGCCGGATGCAGGCGCGGGGGAAGGGCCGGCCCCTCCCCCGCCTTTTCTTTTTTCACCTTCTCCTATTTGGAGGCTCCGGATGGAATTGGTCCGAGTTGGAAAGATTATAAAGCCCCACGGGGTTAGGGGGGAAGTGGCGTTCTTCCTGACCTCCGACGACCCCGGGCGGCGCCTGAAAAAGGGGGCGCCCCTCTTCGACGGGGATGGAAACGAGTACAGGGTGCGCGGAGCAAGGCAAGCCTCGACCCAGACGCTTTTGTCCCTCTCGGGAGTGGATTCTATGGAGAAGGCCGAAGCCCTCAGGGGCAAAGACCTCTTCGCCGAGGCAGGGGAGTCTGACGAGAACGGGATCTACTTTAAGGACCTTCCGGGGCTCAAAGTGGAGCTGGAGGGGGGGCAGGAAGTGGGGACCGTCTCAGGCGTCCTCGAAACCCCCCAGCTCTTGCTCGAAGTCGACAGATCCGGCTCCAAATGCCTCATCCCCTGGACAAAGGATTTTGTGAAAAGCGTGGATTTAAAAGGCGGGAGGATTATAATGAGCCTCCCCGACGGGCTCCTGTCGGCGTGCAGCTATTGACGGGCCTACAGCCCACCCTAAAGCAGGTAACATGATTTTTCGATCGCAATTCAGCGGGCCGCGAAAGGCCGGAGAGTATTGGCTGGACGCCTTAAGCCTGTTTTTGATGCTAATGTGCGCCACAAGCTCGATGAGCATGGGCAGGGAGCTGGCCATGTGGTGCTTCCTGCTCTCCCTGCTCTTTCAGACCATCTCCTACGGGCTGGATGAGATGGTGAGGGTGAAGATCTTCAAGATCGGCCCCCAGGGGCTCAAGGACCTGAAGGACGGCACCATGACGAACCCCGACTTCAAGTCCGTGCCCCCCCAGTCCATGCCCGGGCCGCAGTTCATGCAAAACTCCCCCCAAAACGGCAACTTCCTAGTGGCGAGGGGGAACTTTCGGACCCTTTTGATGTGGAGGACCATAATGGGCTTCATAGCGGGGGCCCTGGTGGTCATAGGCTTTATAGGCGCACTCTTCTAATGCGGATAGACGTCATATCCATCTTCCCCTCCTACTTCGACGTTCTGAAGGTGGGGCTCTTTGGAAAGGCCATAGAAAACGGGACGGTGGAAGTAAACGCCGTGGACCTCAGGAACTTTGCCACGGGCGTCCACAGGTCTGTAGACGACACCCCGCTCGGGGGCGGGGCCGGAATGGTGATGAAGCCCGAGGTGTGGGCGAAGGCGCTTGAAAGCGTGGTGGGGGAGGATGACGCCCTCATAACCTATCCCTCGGCCTCTTCCCCACTCTTCACCCAAAAAACGGCCCACGAGCTTTCCAAAGAGAAGCGGATAGTCGTGTGCTGCGGGAGGTACGAGGGGATAGACGAAAGGGTGTGGCAGTGGTGCCGGGAAAAGGGCTGGAGGGTCATGGGCTTTTGCCTGGGCGACTACGTCCTTTCCGGCGGGGAGAGCGCGGCCTGCGTCATGCTGGAAGCCGTGTGCAGGCTGCTTCCCGGCTTTATGGGAAACTCCGCCTCGCTCGAAGAAGAATCCTATGAAAACGGGATCCTGGAGCACGACCAGTACACGCGCCCGTTCTTATGGAGGGGGATAGAGGCCCCCGCAATCCTGATCTCCGGGGACCACGGGAAGGTCGACAGGTTCAGGCGCGAGGAAAGCCTTGAAAAGACGGACCGCTTCAGGCCGGACCTCATAGGGAGGCTTTCGTGCAGCGATTTGGACAAACCCGACAGAAAGCTCCTCGAAGGCCTTGGATGGGATCTCAGCGGGGACAAACCCAAAAAGGAGGAATGATGAAACTCACTGAAGAGATGAAAGACTTTGTGGACCACAACCTCTGCTTTGTGGCCACGGAGAGCGACGAGGGGAAGCTGGATCTGGGCCCCAAGATGAGCATGAGGGTCCTGGACGACTCGCACCTGATGTATTTTGAAAGGACCGCGGGGCAGACCTACAGGAACCTCGAGGCCAACGGGAAGATCTGCATAGCTTCGGCGAACCTCGCCGAAAAGAAGGGCTTCCGCTTCTACGGGAGGGTGGTCCTCCACAGGGAGGGAAAGATCTTCGACGATGCCATAGCCTACGCCGAAGAGCACGGGATCAAAAAGCCCACGGTGGTGCCGGTGATAGAAGTCACCGAGATCCAGTACCTCGACCCCGCGAGGGCCGGGAAGAACTACGAGGGCTGACTTACTTTATAACTTTGAAGTGCTCCGGGGCCTGGGCCGTATCCTTGGGCTCCGGGGCTTTTTCTATGGATCCGAAGGGCATCTGGGCGTCCAGCTTCCAGGAGGAATCGAGGTCGTAGGCGGTACTCACGGCCTCTCCCAGCCCCAAAAAGTGCTGCAGGCTCGCCCCGAGGCCTATTTTGGAGAGGCCCAGCCACATCGCAAACTCCACCATGGCGTCCCCCTGGGCCATGAACCTGTCTATAGAGGAGGCGTACTCGATCGTATTTTCCCTGAGGGTGTCGGCGACGGAGGAATCGGTGAAGAAGAGAATGGTGCCGTTGCCCTCGCAAAAGCTCCTGCAGAGCCCCTCCCTCTTCGCCAAGAGGGCCTCGTCTTCCGGGTTTGCTTCATGCCTGCCCCTCAAGATGTCGGGGACGAGCTCCTTCCAGAACATGAGATTCTGGTTCCCCAAAAGGAGGAGCACCCTCTGGGCCCTGGCGTTGAAGGCGGAGGGGACGGAAGAGAAGATGGACCGCAGGTACTCTTCAAGATCGCCGTCGCTTATATCCGCCCTGCCCAATCGGTACACGCTGCGCCTCGCGCGCAGGGTGGAGAGGAAGTCTTTTTGCGCGTCAAAATTTTCCATTTTCTTCTGCCTCTTTTAACAAAATTTCACAGGTGGTCGAACCCGACTTCATCGTTTTTACGGCCTTGAGGCCCGAGGGGAGGAAGTCCTCCTTCTCCCTTTCGGCTACAATATACCCTCCGGGGCTTAGCAAATTTGTAGAGCCGGAGAGGATCTTGCCAAATTCCGCGCTCCCCATCCCGTAGGGGGGGTCCAAGAAGATGAGGTCGAACTTTCCGCGGCACCCCTCCAAAAACTTTTCCGCCTTCATGGGTATGACTTCCACGCCCCTTCCTCCCTCCTTAAAGGGGGCGGCGTTTTTTTTGAGGCATTTTACAGCCTCCCTGGAGCAATCTACGACAGTTAGGAAATCTGCCCCCCTGGAGAGGGCCTCGAATCCCAAAGCGCCGCTTCCGGCGAAAAGGTCCAGCACCCTCCCTTCTACGGCCCCCCGGGATTCTAGGGACGAAAACACGGCCTCTTTGAGCTTGGAAGTGGTGGGGCGCGTCCCGCTCTTGGGGACTTCGAGCTCTAAATTCTTATATTCCCCGGCTATTACTCTCATCAGAACCTTATTAAAAACGACTGGTACTTTTCCAAAAATTCCGCACACTTTTCTTTCAGGGCCGGGAAGGAGGAAAAGTCCAGCTTCTCCGCCTCCGCCTTCGCCGCGCGGATGACGTCCGAATCTTTTATGACGCTCAGGAACTTGAAAGAGGAGAACTTCCCGGCCTGCCCCTCTCCCAAAACGTCCCCTTCTCCCCTGTTCTCCACGTCGAATTTCGACACTTCCCTCCCAGTGGAAAAGTCCCTCATAACTTCGAGCCTGGCCTGGGCGTCCTCCTCAGGCTCCCGGGAAATGAGGAAGGTCCAGGATGGGGTGCCGTCCCTTCCGACCCTCCCGCGAAACTGGTGGAGCTGGGAGAGGCCGAAGCGGTTGGCGTCGAAAATCACCATGCAGCTGGCTTGGGCCACGTCGACCCCCGTCTCCACCACGCTCGTGGAGACGAGCAGCGGCCTGGCGCCGGAGGCGAAAGCGCCCATGGCCTCCTCTTTTTCTGCGGCAGAGTCTTGGCCCGTGAGCGAGGCTATGGGAACCCCTCTGAACTGCGGGAGGGCTGAGAGGCGGGAGGCTATTTCATCTACGGAGTGCATCTTTTCCCCGCCCTTTACGGCGGGGCAGATGACGAACACTCGCTTTCCCGCGTCGATTTCCCTCCTGCAGTGCCAAAAGAGCCGGGCCATGTTTTCAGATTCCCCTTCTTCCAAAAGCACCGTCCGGGAAGCGGACTGCTCTTTTCTGGGTTCCAGGCGGCTGATGGAAAGGTCTGAAAAGAAGGCCATGGCCAAAGACCTTGGTATCGGGGTGGCGCTCATGGACAAAACATGCGGAGAAAGCCCCCCGTCCGAGAATCTGCCCCTCTGCATTACGCCGAAGCGGTGCTGCTCGTCTATGACGAGGAGGCCGAGGTTTTTGGGGGAAAAGGAGTAGAAGGCCGAGTGGGTGGCGACGACGAGGCAGGGGCGCCCCTCGGAGGCGGCCTGCCTGACTTTGTCTTTTTCACCCTTTTTCAGGGCCCCCGAAAGGAAGTAGAGCTCCGGAGCCGCGAGGCCCAGAAGGCTTAGGAGCTTTTTGAAGTTCTTGTAGTGCTGCCATGCCAGGACCACGGTGGGGGCCACCATGACCGCCTGCCTTCCGGCAGAGACGCACCGAAGCATGGCCAGGAGGGCCACTATGGTCTTCCCGGTTCCTACATCCCCCTCCAAAAGCTTTTTCATGGGGGCTTGTTCGGCCATCTCCCCCTTTATTTCCGAGAGGGCCTTCTTTTGCGAGGGGGTGAGGGAGAAGGGGAGGCTTTTTTCCAGGACTTCGTCCAGGCCCGATCCCGCCAAAATCGGCGCGGCCCTGTTCCCGGCAGATTCCCGTCTCATCTTCAAAAGCGCGCCCTGGCTGATCAGGGCCTCCTCCATTTTGAAGGTCTTTCGGGCCCTTTTCGCCTCTTCGATGGTGTTCGGCTTATGCAGTGCCCTGAAGGCCTCCCTTCGCCCGAAGAGGCCGTAGGAGGAAATGAGGGAGGGAGGGAGGATGTCGGGTATATCGGCCGCGGCCAGAGCGGCGGAGATGAGCTTTGCGAGTTTCTCCCCCGCGGCGCCGTGGGAGCTTCTGTACACGGCATGGGGCCTCGCGGCCTCCCTGCAAAATTCCCGGGCCTCTTCCTCTCCGGACAGGGGCGTAATTTGGGGGTGTATGATGCGCAGGCGCCTCCCGAAGGCGGAGGGCTTCCCTTCTACCGCAGACAGCCCTGCGGACCTTAAAAACCGGAGGAGGAAATGGCGGTAAGAGCTTTTTGCCGCAAAAAACATGCACTCGACGCTTTTTCCGGAGCCCTCTTCTATAAACCTAGCCGTGCAGTAGGTTTTGTCGCCGAGATACGTGATTTCCGGCTCCCCGAAATGTCCCAAAATGCAGGCTTTTTCCCCTTCCCGAAGGTTTGAGAGGGAAAAAATGGAGCAGGGTTCGATGTAGCGGGAAGGGAGGTAATAGAGCAGATCTTCTACGGTTTTAAAGCCTGCATCTTCCAGGATTTTTGCACTTTTTCTGTCATTGGCGATGCTGGAGGCAGGAGAGCCCAAACTGACTTTTTCTTGCACCCTCTACCTTTTTCGGCCCGCGCGGGGCCGAGTTACGCGTTGTGGCGGATCTTGCCGGCCTTGATGCAGGCCGTGCAGACCCTGAGCTTTACGGTGCCGCCCATCCCGTCTTCAATCCTGAAGACCTGGAGGTTAGGCATGAAGCGGCGCTTGGTGCGCCTGTGGGAGTGGGAGACGCTGTAGCCGGTCTGGGGCTTCTTCCCGCATACTTGGCAGTATACTGACATTTTTCCAACCTTCCTATTCAGTTGCCTGAAAACCCTTCAAGCATATTGCAAAGAGTAGACTAAGCGGCATTCTCAACCAAGTCTACCAGTATCTGCCTGTAACTCATACCCAGGCTCTGCCATGCCAGGGGGTACATGGAGATCTCGGTAAAGCCCGGCATAGTGTTGATCTCGTTTACCAGGATTCGGCCGTCCTCTTTCAGGAAGAAATCGACCCGCATGAGCTGCCTTCCGTCTACGGCCTCGAAGGCTTTTACGGCTTCTCTGCGGATCGCGTCAGAAGTGTCAGAATCCAAGTCTGCCGGCACTTGCACCTTGCACAGGGAGGTGTCTACGTACTTGGCCTCAAAGTCGTAGAAGGAGGCGGAGGAGGAGGGAATGATCTCCCCGGGGAGGGCGGCCACAGGGCTTTCTCCGCGCCTCTGAAGGACCGCGCACTCGATTTCCCTGCCCTTTATCCCCTCTTCCACCAGGATCCTCCAGCTGACCTTAGCCGCGTCTTTGAGCGCCTTTTCGAGGCCTTCGGGCGCTTCTACCTTTGCGACCCCCACGCTGGATCCTCCCCAGGCGGGCTTTACAAAGACGGGCCAGCCTATCTTTTCTTCTTCCAGCTTCCTTAGCGCCCCGGAGGCGTCAACGCCGCCCCTGGCGTCCACTGTAATTCCGGGGGCCACTTCAATTCCCGAGGCCTTCAAGATGAGCTTGGTGTAGTGCTTGTCTATGCAGGCCGCAGAGGCGAAGATTCCGCATCCGACATACGGGAGGCCCAAAGTCTCCAAAAAGCCCTGAACGGCCCCGTCTTCCCCTCCCAAGCCGTGGAGCACGGGGAACACCAGATCGGCTTCCACGTTTTTGCCTCCCAGCAAGAGGCCGGAGCCGGGGACGGCTTCCGCCCTTTCCCTGCCTTCGGCTTTAATCTCGGGAAGATCCTTCAGGCTCCATGAGCACAGCTCTTCTAAGGGGATCCCCACCCATTCCCCGCTCCGGGTTATGCCTATGGGGGTTATTTGGTAGGAGTCTTTCAGGGTCCTTGCCACGCTTCCTGCCGACACGCAGGAAATCGGGTGCTCTCCGCTTTTCCCCCCGCAAAGGATTACTATTCTCTTCTTCATGATCCCTCTTTGGAAATTTCGGAGAAGAGGGACGAGAAATCCCCTTCCCCCTTCATCACTTCTTCTATCCCCCTCGCCAGGGGCATGGGGGAAGCGTACTTTTCGGAAAGCAGGAGCGCCGAGGCTATAGTGTCCTTGCCCTCAGTGACGCCTCTGACCCCCTTGGCCGCAGCTTCCACATCCACCCCGAGCCCCATGCGGTAGCCCAGGGAGAAGTTCCGGCTCAGGTGGCTGGAAGCCGTGCAGACCAGGTCCCCCACTCCAGCCGGGCTCTGCATAGTTTCAGCTCTTCCCCCGAGCTTTAGGGAGAGGGCCTCTATTTCGGAAAGGGCCGCGGCCAGGAGGACTGCGGCGGTATTTTCCCCATACCCTGCCCCGGCAGCCATGCCGCAGGCTATGGCCGCCACGTTTTTGAGGGCCCCCCACACCTGCACCCCTTCCAGATCTTCCGACGGGGACACTGCAAAGTAGGGGGCTGAAAATGCGCGGGCAAGGGCTTCCCGCCCCTCTCCCTTTCCCGCCAGCACTGCGGCAGCCGGCTCTTCTTTTGCCAAAAGGGCTGCGAGGTTGGGGCCGCCGAGCGCGAAAACCTGCCCAAGATCCGTCCCAAGGCATTCTTCTATCACTTGGGACGGGAGCTTTGCCGTGCCGCTTTCCATTCCTTTGGTGAGGGAGACTACGGGCTTTCCGGAGGCCGCCTCCCTGAAAGCTGGGAGGGCGGATCTCAAGGCCTGGCAGGGGAGGGCCGAAATTACGACGTCCCCCCACGCGAGGTCCTTCGGGCGCGAGGTGGCCCTGAGCGAGGAGGGGAGGATCGGGGAGGGATCGAGGTAGGCGGAGTTAGTGTGGCGGGAGTTTATCTCTTCCACCGCCCCCTCTTCCCTGCTCCAAGCCAGCACCTCGTTTCCGGCGTCCGCGCAGATCTTTGCAAAGCAGGTCCCCCAGGCCCCGCACCCTATGACTGCAACCTTCATTTTTCTTCCTCCCCCAAGGCGTGCCTGGAAGAGTTGTGGTAGTCCCATACTCCCGCAGCGGGAGGCTTTTCGCCCCTGATTTCCCCTTCCAGGCCTTCCATGACCCTGTGCACGCGCCAGTTGAGCTCCAAGGCCTTCTCTTTCGGGGGCTCTTCCCAGTCTCCCTCGAGAAGGTCCCCGTATTCCACGGGAGGGGTTATGGCCAAAACCACGTTCTTTCTGGGGAAAGGGGCGAAGTTCCGGATGGAGGAGGCCCCCCAAGTCACGGCCACTAAAAGCGGAACGGGGTACCCGAGCTTTTTAGAGGCCGTGAGTGCGATTTCCGCCATGCCGAGCTTGAAGGTCATGGGCCATTTGTCGGGATCGCGGGTGAGCGTGCCCTCAGGCCAAATGGAAAGGGGCTGGCCGGCGACGAGGGACCTTATGGAGTCAGACTCTATCTCCCTTGTCTTCCCGCTCCTCCTCTTTACCGGCTGCATGGCCAGGGCCGAGAGCCACCCGCCTATCAGCGGCCAGCGGAGGATTTCGGCTTTGGCCATGAAGCGGGGATATCGGCCGAGATTGTGCATGCAGCCCATGGGGATGAGGACGTCGAGCTGGGTTATATGGGTGTTTGCCAGAATAAAGGGGCCGTCCTCCGGAACGTTCTCAATCCCCCAGCAGTACACCTTTGCCCTCGCCCTTACGAAGGCCATGGCCGCGGCCATGAGCCTCCTTTCGACGGGGACGTTTATATAGGCGCTGTCCAAGGGGCAGGGGCGGCGGAGGAATCCTCCTCCGCACAGCTTCCTCGTGGGATCGATGAGCCTGTGCCTCTTGGCCAAGAGGGCCACCTGCTTGTTTTTCAGGGGCGGGATCAAATGGAATGGGGAGGGTTTTCCCGGCGAAGTCATGAAAGCCTCTCTTGAAATGTCAACTTATCCTGGCCCTCAGAGCTTCTAGCTTCTTTCTGAAGTCTTCGTACCCCCTGTCGATGAGGGAGATGCCGTGTATGCGGCTCTCGCCCTCCGCTACCAGGGCCCCTATCACATGGCTGAAGCCCCCCCGGATGTCGGGGATGTCGATATCCGCCCCGTGAAGCGGGGTGGGCCCGAAGATTACGGCCGAGTGCACAAATCCCCTGTGGCCGAACCTGCAGGGGAGGGATCCCAGGCACTCGCTGTAGAGTTGTATCACCGCCCCCATCTTTACAAGCGTCCCCGTGAAGCCGAAGCGGTTCTCGTACACCGTCTCGTGCACTATGCTGAGGCCTTTTGCCTGCGTCAGGGCGCAAACCAAGGGCGGCTGCCAGTCTGTCATAAAGCCCGGGTGGA
>JAFYIA010000067.1 GCA_017538865.1 Aeriscardovia sp.
CGGCCGTACTCGACCTTTTTGGTCCTGGTGTTAAAGTACCACTTCTTGTCTTCTCCCGGCCACATATGCCCTCCTCGCGGTCTGCCGCTCTCTACTCGAAAAAGTGCTGGGTGATGGGGATCTGCCTGTCGTGCTTCAGGGCGCGAAGGGAGACCTTAGGCCCTACGGGGCACTGCCTCCTCTTCCACTCGGCCTTGTCTACGAGCCCTATGACCTGGTCGACTTTGGCCCTGTCGAAGCCCGCGGCCAGCATCTCGGCCCTCCCCTTGTTCTCCTCTATGTAGGCGTAGAGGATTGCGTCCAGGGTCTCGTAGTCCGGAAGGGTGTCGGTGTCCTTCTGCCCCGCGTGAAGCTCGGCAGAGGGGGCCTTGGAAAGCATGGACTGGGGTATGCAGCCTCCCTGGGCGTTCTTGTAGGCGGCGATCTTGTAGATCCTGCTCTTGTAGATGTCGCAAATCGGGCTGTAGGCTCCGACCGAATCCCCGTACATGGTGAAGTATCCGGTGGCCAGCTCGGACTTGTTTGCGCAGTTTACGACCAGGCCGCCGTGCTCGTTGGAGTAGGACATCAAAATCATGCCGCGGATCCTGGAATGGAGGTTCTCTTCGGCCCCGCCCTCAAGGCCGAGGGAGTCGAAGGCGGAGATGAAGGAAGAGATGGGGATCTCTTCAAACTTGCACCCCAGGGCCTTCGCAAACTCCCTCGCATCCTCCTTCGACTGCTCGGAAGTGCAGGGGGAGGGCATGAAGATGCAGGTCACGTTCTCTTTGCCGAAGGCGTCGGCCGCCATCTCGGCGCAGAGGGCGGAATCTATCCCGCCGCTGAGGCCCACTACGGCCTTGTCGAAGCCGTTCTTGAGGCCGTAGTCCTTGAGGCCGAGCACGGAGTTGGAATAGACCTGGCCGTCCAGGCTCTCCAGCTTCCTGCACACGTTCACGTCCCCGTCCTCCCCGGCGGGGGCGGCGCCCAGATCCCAGAAGACCATGTCTTCTCCAAACTGGCGCGCCTGGGCGAAGAGGGTGCCCTTCCCGTCCATGACGAAGCTCCCGCCGTCAAAGACGAGGTCGTCCTGGCCGCCCACCTGGTTGACGTACATCAGGGGGCATCCGAGCTTCGTGCCCTTTTCCACGGCCAGGCCGTAGCGGGTCTTCATCTTGCCCTCGTTGTAGGGGCTGCCGTTCATGGAGACCAAAAGGTCGATCCCGTCCCCCCTGAGGTCTCCGACGGTTCCGCCTTCCCTCCAGATGTCTTCGCAGATGGCGACCCCGAACTTCTTTCCGAAGAGCTCTACGAATACGGCCTTGTCGCCCGGGGCGAAGAGGCGAAGCTCGTCGAAGACGCCGTAGGTGGGCAGGAAGTGCTTGTCGTAGGTGTCCAGGATTTCGCCGTCGTGGAGGATGAAGAGGCGGTTGTGGTCGGTGGCGTACCAGATCTTGCCCTCCTGGGCTTCGAGGGATCCCAGGCCCAGGGAGCCTACGAAGACGTAGAGGTCCCCTAGCCCGTTGTCTTTCAGGGCCGAGGCCAGCTGGCGCGTGGCGTCGGAGGCCTGGTAGCGGAAGGAATTTTTAAATACCAGATCGTCTATCGGGTAGCCCGTCAGGGTCATTTCGGGAAATACGACTATGTCGGCGTCTTTGGCCTTTGCCTTTTTGCAGGCCTTTACAACTTTCTCGCAGTTGCCGGCTATGTCCCCTACAAACGTATCTATTTGGGCCATTGCAAAGCGCACTGGGCGATTTTCTACAGCCATATCAATCTTCTTTCTAACAGACAGATTGCACCTTAACAGGTTGAGTCAGCAAAAAACGGCCGCCCTTAGGGTGTAGTACTGACTACTATATAACAAAAGATTTGGCGATTAATTTCCCGCTTCTTCAAACGGCGCGAAGGAATAGTTGGCAAAGACGGCCTGCCCCTCGGCCAAAGAGGCGGCGCAGTCGAGGTCGGCCCTGATGGACCAGTCCAGGTCCCCGTCCCCGTCTTTGATGATCTGCCTGCAGCGCCAAAAGCCGTCGAGGGAGGCAGTGGCCCCTATCTCGAAGTACTTCCCGCTCCTGGCGTCTTGGGAAGTGTCCAAAGATTCGTGGTCCTGGTAGAACCTGTCCAAAGCGTCGTCCCACGCCCGAACGCCCCAGCCCCAGCGGGAATCCATCTCCCCCAGCTCTTCAAACCTGTCTAAGGCGATGAGCTCCACGCGCCTGAAGAGGGCGTTTCTGGCCATGAGGACCAGGCCGCGCCTCTCTTCCATCCAGTCCTTTTCTTCAGGCGCGCCTTCGGGCTCCCCGTCCCCTCGGGCGAGGCTCCCCTCCTTGGCCCACTCGTCCAAAAGGCTCGAATCCACCCCGTCTATCAGGAGCCCCAGCCATGAGGCTATTTCGGCCAGGTGCGGGGTGTAGTACTCGTCGGGCACGGTGTGGACGAGGACCTTCCAGGCGTCCGAAAGGTACCTGAGCAGGATCCCTTCCACCCTGGCTATGGAGTAGCGGGAGACGTACTCGTTGAAGTTGGAGCAGGTCTC
>JAFYIA010000068.1 GCA_017538865.1 Aeriscardovia sp.
CCACCTTCTCCACGGCCAGCGTGGAAAGCTTTGAGAACTTCAAGAAGGGCCTGTTTAGGGGCTTTGCCTTCACGGGGGGGATGTACCTTCTCTCCCTCGGCCTCTGCTTTGCGGGGTTCTTCATAGGGGCAGCGTGAGAGGAAGGAGGAAAACCTGTTAGCTCGAGATGGTAGCACGGATGCTCTAAATAGGAAATCGTAATCAGGTTTTATAATCTAAACCATGACCCCGATCGAGATAGTATTTATAGTTTGTGCTATTTTTGGTCTCTTAGTAGCGATCATTGCCATCTCCCTGGCACTCAGGAAAAAGGGCCAAAATGTCTCCCCTAAATCCGCTTCGCAAGCGCAAAACGGGGAAGTTGCATCCGCTTTCCCCGCTCCCTCAAAACGCTCTTTCCTTTTCAGACCTCTCTTCTCGAAAGGCGTTGATCTATCCAACCTGGAAGACGAGCTGATTATGGCGGACGTGGGTGCAGAAAAGAGCCATGAGATAGTGGAAAAGCTCAAGGCTTCCCTTCCCCAAAATGCCGGAGAAGCAGAGATTAAGCAGGCACTCTACTCCTATCTCGTATCCGTTCTTTCTCCTGCAGACAGATCCCTCAAAGTCCCTGAGGGCAAAGCCAGCGCCGTAATCATGGCCGGAGTGAACGGAAGCGGAAAGACTACGACCGCAGGCAAGCTTGCAAAATACTTCAAGGACCGTGGGCGGGACGTCATCCTGGCTGCGTGCGACACTTTCCGACCCGCGGCCGGCGAGCAGCTGGAAATCTGGGCCCAAAAGGAAGGCGTAGGGATTGTGCGCGGAAAGGAAGGGCAAGACCCCGCCTCTGTGGCATTTAGCGCGGCCTCCGAGGTCGGGCCCTCTTCGGTCCTCATTGTAGACACCGCCGGGCGCCTTCAGACGAAAAAGAACCTCCTCGACGAGCTGTCGAAAATAAAGAGGGTGGTAGAAAAGAAGGTGCAGGTGGACGAGTGCCTGCTAGTATTGGATGCCACTTTCGGCCAAAACGCCCTCTCTCAGGCAAAAATCTTCTCTCAGGCCCTTCCGCTCACGGGCATAATTCTCACCAAGCTCGACGGGAGCTGCAAAGGCGGGGTAGTCCTCGCGGTGGAAGACGAGTTCAAAGTCCCAGTGAAGATGGTGGGGGTCGGAGAAGGGGATTCGGATTTGAAGGCTTTCGACCCTGAAGCCTTTGCGAAAGGCCTTACCCAGTGACCTATCTCTACTTTCTCCTTCCCTGCATTTTTATTTCGTTTTTGGGATGTGCCCTCTACTACGCGGGGCTCGGCGAAAAGGGAGACATCCTCCACTACTTTGGGCTTTCTTTTGCCACCCTCTGCCTGATCTTCCCCCTCTTCATACTCTTCGGCTACAGCTTTGCGGTGAGCGGGAAGAATCTCGGAGGCATTATAGGGGATCCCTTCTCCGACTTTTTGCTCCGATCCTCCCTCTCCCTTTCCTCCGGAGTATTCGGCCCATCTTCGGCAAAGGCGCTCGAAGGCGCAGTCTTTTATGCGCTTATAGCCTGCCTGTGCCTCATATTCATCTCGGGTGCCGGGAAGATGAGGACCCTTCCATGGCTCGTGTATTCGATCCTGTTCTTCATCCTCGTCTTCTGCCCTCTGTGCTTCATATTTTCCGCCCCGGACGGCCTCATGGCCTATTCGGGCCCCTTCTCCCAGTTCCTTTCCGTACATGCCGCTTCGTCCCTCCCCTGCCTTTTGGGAATAGTGCCGGGCTGTGCGGCACTGGGGCTGGAGGCCGTCCTTAAAACCCGGCCCTCCAAGCCCTCGATGCTGGTATTGTCCCTCCCGGGGTGCTTTTTCCTTGAAGCGGGCCTCATGGGGGCCTGCATGGGGGAGGTGATCCTGTTTGGGGGATCCCCGGCTTACGCAGCCATAGCGTTCCTGCTCAACTCCTCTTTCTCCGGGCTTTGCTTTGCAATTCTGGAAAAGATCTTCTACAAGCGCTTTTCCTCCCTTTCTTTCGCTACGGGGCTTTTGTGCGGAGGCGTCCTCTCCCTGTCCTGCTTCAGGCTCTCTCCGATTTTCTGCCTCGTCTCTTCGCTTTTGACTGCAACCGCCGCCTTCTTCTTCATACGCCTGGAAAACAGGCTGGGCCTCAAAGATCCCTTCCAGATCCTTTCTATAAACGCCGTGCCGGGAATCTTGGGCCTTATCTTCCTCTCCTTCTTCTCCCCGTCCTCCGGCCTTCTTTTGGGGAAGGGGGGATCTTTGCTGGCGATCTCGGCCTGCTCCATCCTCCTCTCCGCCCTCTACGCCTTCGCCCTCTCTTTCCTAATCGCGGTCCTCGTAGGACGCATCGGCCGCGGATGGGGTTCGGGTTCTTTGGACGCTTCGGACCTCGGGGAGAGGTATGCGGGAGAGAAAGGTTGGGTTGAAAAGAAATGATGATGGTAGAAGCGATTGCGAGGGTGGAAAAGCTGGAAGACGTCAAAAGGTGCCTCGCGGGAGCGGGCATAAACGGCTTCACCATTTCCTCCTGCTACGGCTACGGGGAAGAGGAAGGCCCGAGCGAAGAGTACCGGGGGAGGAAGTACCACTCCGACCTCATGGAGAGGATGAAGGTGGAAGTGGTGTGCGGAAGCGTGGAAGAGGCTTCCGAAATTTCCTCCCGCCTCTCCTATGCCCTCGCCACAGGGCGCCCAGGGGACGGGATGGTGTTTTCCTTCCCCCTCTCAAGCTGCGCGAAGATAAGAAAGTGATTCTCTAAAAAGGCATAAAAATCCCCCCGTGTTTCCGGGGGGATTTTTGTTTTGGGGCTACCTTCTGCCCCCGCCCCGCCCTCCAAAGAGCTGAAGGAGGGAGAGGAAGATGTTGATAAAGTCGAGGTAGAGGTTCAGTGCCGCAAATATCGAAGCCTGCTTGTACTGGACCTCGGTGTGGCACCTGGGTTCAAGGACCTTCTTTATCCACTGCACGTCGTACAGGGTGAGGCCGGCGAAGAGCACGAGCCCTATGGCTGAGATGAACATCGTTGCGGCCGAAGCGTGTACGAAGAACAGTATGACCTCCCCTATGACGAAGACGACGAGCCCCGCCCAGAGCACTGGCCCAAGCTTTAGGAGGTTCTTTTTAGTGGACATGGCGAGCATGGTCAGGCAGAAGAAGAACCCCGCGGAGAACAAGAGGGCTACGAAGATCGTCCCGAAGTTGAACACGTAGAAGATCGAGGCCAAGGTGAAGCCCATGAGGAGCGCGTAGGCGTAGAAGAGGATCCTGGCCGTGGCGGGCTTGAGCTTCCACATCCTCGCCGAGAGCACCACCGCAAACACTATTTGGGCTATGCAGATTATAATCCACCCCACTGCCCCCGTAGATGCGATGAAGTCGTAGAGGAGCCCCGTGTAGGCGCTTATGAAAGCCGCGACTGCCGTGACCAAGAGCCCTATGCACATTTCCCCGTAGGACCTGATGAGAAGGGAGCGCATCGCCTTCTCCCTCACCACGTACCCGTCGCCGTTGTAGAAGCCGGGGTTGGTGTAATTTTGTCCCTGCCCATTGGGGCCGAACATGACTGCCTCCTAAGTAGTCCCTATTTTTCGATTACGAGTCACTATAGATAAAAACCATTTACCATTCAAGTAAATTTCCGTAGACATATAAAATATCTGTGTGAAACACAGTCTAACAGGGCTTTCTGTAAAACTTCTTATAAGTTTCACAAAGCCTTCTTTGAGCGTTCTCTACGGGGCGCGGCCCTGGGTGGGAAATTGACGGCCTTTGCCAGAAGGCCCGTGTCGATAGTGGGCCCCACGGCCATAGGAAAAAGCGAGCTGGCGATAAGCCTCGCGCTCGCCCTGGAGCCGGAGGACTCCTGCGAAATCGTGAGCCAGGACGCCTATCAGATTTACCGCGGCATGGACATAGGCACGGCAAAGCCTTCCCCTTCGCAGCTCTCCTCAGTCCCCCACCACATGATCGACGTGAAAGACTCATGGGAAGAATCCAGCGCGGCCTCCTTCCAGGCGGAGGTGTCGGAAGTGCTCGAAGGGTGCTCCCGGAGGGGGGTGCGCCCAATACTCGTAGGAGGCTCGGGCCTCTACGCCCGGGGGGTCGTAGACGACCTCTCGTTCGCCCCCTTCGACCCCGATCTCAGGCAAAGGCTCGAAGGGCGCCTCAAAAAGGAGGGCGCAAGAGTCCTCTGGGAGGAACTTGAAAGGGCCGACCCGGGCGCGGCCGCCTCGATCGATCCCAGAAACGGGCGCAGGGTCATAAGGGCCATGGAGGGCGCCTTGGGGTCACGGCCCTACCGATCTTCCCTCCCCCCTTACCGCTACCGCTTCCCCTGCCTGCAGATAGGGCTTGACCTTCCCCGTGAGCGGCTGGATCTGAGGATTAAGGAGAGGGTGGAAAAGATGAGGGAGGAGGGGCTAGAAGAGGAAGTCAGGGCTCTCGAGGGGAGAATGTCAAAGACCGCCGCCCAGGCCATAGGCTACGCCCAGATCCTCGCATTTCTCCACGGGGAGGCGGGGGAGGAGGAGGCGTTTTCGCAAATCGAAATCAAGACCCGAAGGCTTGCCCGGAGGCAGATGAGCTGGTTTGGAAGGGATCCCAGGGTGCACTGGCTTTCCGCTTCCGACCCCGATCTCCTTGCAAAGGCCAAAAGCCTGGTAAGGATGGGGGACGCGGGGGAGTTCGACGAGGCGGACCTCGGCCCCAAGGAGCCCACCAGGCGCCCCCTGGGGTCTGTTGAAATTCTCTGATCTTTGATATACTTGTCTCTCAGCCTTGCCCCTTTAGCTCAATGGCTAGAGCAGCGTCCTTTTAAGTCGTGGGTTGTGGGTTCGAGTCCCACAGGGGGCACTTTTTTGTATCTTTCACCGTCCCCCCTATACTCAGCTTTATGAACTTCGCCTCCCTTTTCTCCCATCCCGGACTCCTCTTGCAGCACTGGGTGGG
>JAFYIA010000069.1 GCA_017538865.1 Aeriscardovia sp.
AGGCGGAGCCCAAGCCCCAGCCTCAAACTCCGGCAAAGCAGCCTTCCTCCTCGAGCTCGGATTCTTCTTCTTCCTCCTCCTCTACCTCCAGCTCCCAGAGCTCCTCTCAGCCTGCCTCTTCCGCGCCTGCAACCCCGGCCCAGACCCCGCAGCCCGCGCAGACCCCGCAGACTTCTTCCTCGAGCTCGGATTCCAACCAGACCCCGGCCCAGGCCGAGCCCGCTTCATCCTCCGAGCTTTCCGGGGAGCTGACGCCTGCCGAGGCGCAGACCTTCGCCGCTGGAGTGGCCGAAGACCAGTACGGATGGGGCTCTACCCAGTTTTCCTGCCTGGTAGAGCTGTGGAACAGAGAATCCGGCTGGATGTGGGACGCCGAAAACGTGTACTCCGGAGCCTACGGCATAGCCCAGGCGCTCCCGCCCTCCAAGATGGGGACAGGGTGGGAATACAACGCCAGGGTGCAGATAGACTGGGGCCTGTCCTATATCCAGGAGCGCTACGGGACCCCCTGCGGGGCTTGGGGCCACGAGACGACCTACGGGTGGTACTGATTGGCTTCCGTTCCGGGCGCGGGATGGGTGAGGGCCAAGGCCGCCCAGCTCGGCGTCTCCCCCTCGAAGTCCCTCGGGCAGAACTTTATGACCGACCCCCATTTCCTCTCGCACATAGCCGACCTGGCTCCTGCGCCCCGCGGCGGCCGCATCCTTGAAGTGGGTCCGGGCCTGGGCTCCCTGACCCTCCCCCTGCTGGAGAGGGGGTTTGAAGTGAAGGCCGTGGAGCTCGATTCGCGCCTGGCTGAAGCACTCCCGAAAACCGTGCGCGATCTTTCCCAATCCTCCCTTCCCCGCTTTTCATGCCTTCACAAAGACGCGCTCAATTTGGAAGAGGGAGACTTGGATTGGAGCGGGCCCTTCTCTCTGGTTTCCAACCTCCCCTACTCCGTCTCGGTCCCCATCATCCTCCACTTGCTCTCTTCCTTCCCCCTCCTCTCTTCTTTCCTAGTGCTCGTCCAAAAGGAAGTCGGAGAGAGGCTTTGCGCAAAAACGGGGGGGAAAAGCTATGGCGTCCCCACCTTGAAGCTCGCATGGTACGGAAAGGCAAAAATTGTGGGGAAAGTCCCGAGGACCGTCTTTTGGCCCGCCCCCCACGTAGATTCGGTCCTAGTGGGGTTTGAAAGGGAAGAGGAAGAGGGAGCCCTAAAGGAAACGACGTTTTCCCTCATAGACGCAGCCTTCCGCACCAGAAGAAAAACTTTAAAGAACTCCCTCTCCCCTTTAGACGCGTCCGTTTTTGAAAAAGCGGGAATCGATCCGGCTTCCCGCCCTGAGAACCTCTCAATCAGGGATTTTGAACATATAGCAGCTCTGCTCTCTTAAGATCTTTAAACACCATGGCCTGCATGGGGAGAGTCAGAAGGAAGGTCAGGCAGTCCGAAACCGGCTGGCAGATTTCCAGGCCCAAGAAACCAAAGCGGGCCGGAAGAATGAAGAGGAGCGGAACCAGAAACACCCCCTGCCTAGCCAGCCCCACGAGGGAGGCTATAAGGGTGTGCCCAAGGGTCTGCTGCATCATATTCGAGCAGATTATGAAGGAATAGAGGGGAAAAGTCAGGGAGAAGAACCTGAGGAAATCGGATCCGTACTTCACGACCGGAGGGCTGTTTCTGAAGATCGCTATCAGGTGCGGGGCGAAGATTTCCTGCAGGACGGCGACCAAGATAAGCAGCGCCGCGGATGCGGACAGGATCATGTAGTACCCCTTCCTAACCCTGGAGTACTTGCGCGCCCCGTAGTTGTATCCGCATACCGGCTGGTACCCCCTCCCCATGCCAATCTCGGCGGAAGCCGTGAGCAGGAGAATGCGGTTCGCTATAGTGACTCCCGCGATCGCGGCAGGTCCGAAGGGGTCGGTCACAAGGTTGAACACGTCCGTGGACGCGGCCCCCATGACGTTCCTGACGAAATTTGGCATCCCGGACGACAAAATGGGCCCAAAGCTTTTAAAGGAGAACTTTCTGAAGTCCAAGGCGATCTGGCTCCTTTTCCTGTAGAGGAAGAGGAGCAGGAAGAAGGAGAGAGCCTCGCAGATGGCCGTGGCAATCCCGGCCCCCAGCATTCCGAGGCGCAGGGAGAAAATGAATACGGGCTCAAGGAAGATGTTCAAGATCGCCCCCAGCGCTATCCCGATCATGGACTCTTTCACCAGCCCTTGGAACCTGAGTATGGGATCGAAGGCATAGCTCGTGCAGTAGAGGGGGCTGACTGCGAGCAGCGCGACTAGGTATACGGAAGCCAGGGGGGAGAGGGCCGAAGTGGCCCCCATCGCCCGCAAGAGTCCGGATTTAAAAATCAAAAAGAGAGACCCCAATATGCAGGAGAGGGCGAAGGCCGAGAGGACCGCGGTCGAAGCTAGCTCTTCCGACTTTTCCAGATCCTTTTTCCCCAAAAGCACGGAGATCCTGTTCCCCGCCCCAGCTCCGAAGAGGAGCCCGAAGGCTTGGATGAGGACCATGACGGGCATAACGATTCCGGAGGCTGCCGCGGCATCCGTCCCGAGGCGTCCCAAGTAGAAGGTATCGGTGAGATTGTAGACCACTCCCACTATGTTGGCCGCCACTGCCGGAAGGGAAAGGCGGAAGATGAGCGGGGCCAGGGGTGAGAGCGTCATCTGGGAGAACTTGTCCGCAGCCTTACCCCCCTCTTGGGGGCGCCGGGCTTTCAAGCCTCCGCCTTCCCCAAAGCCGCGAGAGCCTCCCCCTCCTTCTTCAGGGAACGGAAGACGTAGGCCTGGCAGGGCAGGGCGAAGGCGAAAGCTGCCAGATCCGCTATGGGCTGGGCAATCTCCACCCCCAAAAGGGAGAGGAAGCGGGGGAGGATGAGCAGGAGCGGTATCAGCACTACCCCCCGCCTCAACGATCCCACAATCGTGGAAAGCACGGAGTGGTTGAGAGTCTGGGAAACCATGTTGAACATGACTATCCAGGAGGTAAGGACGAGGGTCGCAGACTGCCACCTGAGGGCCTCGGCTCCGATTTTGACCACCTCGGGGTTGGTCTGGAAGACAAAGATGAAGTCGGGGGCGAAGATCAGCTGCAGGGCGGAAATGACTCCCAGCACCAGCGCCATCGACCAGACTGTGATGCCGTATCCCCTGCGGACCCGGCCGAATTTCCCGGCGCCGTAGTTGTATCCGCATACGGGCTGGTATCCCTGCCCCAGGCCGCCGCGCAGCGAATTGGAAAGGGTGATAATCCTGTTGACTATGGTCATGGCCGCCACGGCCGCCACCCCGAACGGGGCCGACACCACGTCGAGGATGTCCATGCCGACGGCGCGCATTATATTCCTAAAGAAAGTGGGCATCCCGGTAGAAAAGATGGGGCGCAGCTGCCGCAATCTGAAGAACTTGAGCCTTATCCTCACCTGCCCCCGGGCGCGGTAGATGAAGGCCAGGAGGAGGAAGGAGACGACCTGGCAGATGGCCGTGGCAATCCCGGCCCCCAGCATTCCGAGGCGCAGGGAGAAGATGAATACGGGCTCAAGGAAGATGTTCAAGATCGCCCCGGAAGAAATCCCGATCATAGATTCTTTGGCCATGCCCTGAAATCTGAGGACGGGGTTGAAGATGTACGTCAGGCAGTTTAGGGGCGCGGCTATGAGGAGCGGGATCATGTAGAGGGAGGCCAGGGGGGCGACCTTGGCAGGCGCCCCCAGCATCCTGCACACCCCACCCCGGAAAATTATGCAGATGGCGGCCAGGATCGCGCTGACGACGAGGGTGATGTAAAAAGAAGTGGCTACAAGGGCCTCCGCCAGGGGCTTGTCCTTCTTCCCGAGGGCTATAGACATCCTGTTGGCTCCGCCCATGCCGAGCATCATGCCCACCGACTTAACCCCGACCATGAGGGGCATGACGACCCCGGAAGCCGCCGCGGCGGCGGCGCTCAAGTGCCCCACGTAGAAGGTGTCAACCAAGTTGTAGATGACTGTTATTATGTTGGCTACCACAGCCGGCCCCGCCAGCGAATAAATCAGCTTCGCCAGCGGGGATCCGGTCATCTTTTCATACTTGTCCTCCCCGCGCCCGCTTATCTTTTTCACTCTCTGACCTCAAAATATTATCGATCCATTCTAATGGCGCGCACGCTTCCCCTCAAGGCGTCCGCCTTGAAGCCCCGGGCGGGCTAATTCAGGCGGAAAATGTAAAATCTACTTGAGATCGCCCCAAAAATCGGAAGAGGGTTAAATGGCACCACCAGCTAAGGGACCTGACAGATCTGAGCAGCAGGCCAGGAAAGAGTATGTGAAAGACAGGCAGAAGCTCGTCTTCCGCTTCTGCGGGATAGCCCTGGCCGTCATCCTGGTGATAGCGCTTTTGGGGTACTTCGGGGTGTTTGGGATGATAGTCCCCCACGCCGTAAAGAATCAGAAGAACAACTTCGGGGTCACAGCTCCTTGCGCGCCCTCGGGGGCCAAGGCCCTCTCCTCTTCCGACATCACCCTGGAAGTTTTGAACGGGACCTCGAAAAGCGGCCTGGCCGACGCCGTTGGAGAGGCGCTTTACTTTAGGGGGTTCAATGTGGACGGGATAGGGGACGCCAACGACAGCTCCGTCACGCACACCACCATCTACGCCGGAAAGAACGCCCTGGCCGCCGCCTACACCCTTCGATCCCAGCTCACCAGCTCCATTCTGGAGCTCGACAACTCTGCGGGAAGCGACGTGATTTTGGTGATAGGCAACGACTTCTACGATCTGAAGCCCGCGACGTCCGTGACCCTGAAGGAAGGGCAGGACCTCTCCTCCATCCAGGGGTGCAAAGTGGCCTCCCAGATCCAAGACAGCCCTACGGTCTCCGAAATCGGAGAAGTGGTGGGGCCGCTGAGCTAGAGGCTCAAGTTGTCCTGCGCCCAGGACAGGAGCTCTTTTTTCGCCTTCAGATATCCTACGAGCCCGTTTTTCATCCTGTAGTCGAGCATGTGCTGGTAAGCCATCCCCACTTCTTTGCCGGGGCGCAGCCCCAGTAGGGCCATTATCTCGTTTCCGTTGAGCTCGGGGCGGATGGAGGAGAGGTCTTCCTGCTTTTTAAGCTCTACGGCCCTGCTCTCCAGCTTGTCCATGGCCTCTTCAAACTGAAGGATTTTGCGCCTGTTTTTCGTGGTGACATCGGCCCGGGTCAGCCTGTTCAGGCGCGGGTAGAGATGGCCCGCGTCCACCACATACCGCCTTACGGCCGAATCGCTCCACGGCTCGTCAACGTACCCGTGGAACCTGAGGTGCAGGGCCACCAAAGACGAGACGTCCTCCACCGTTTTTTTGTCGAAGCACATAGCCTGGAGCCGCTTCCGAGCCATTTTCGCCCCCACGGCGTCGTGGTGGTGAAAGCTGACTTTGCCGCCCTGCTCAAACTTTCGGGTTCGGGGTTTTCCTATGTCATGAAGGAGCGAGGAAAGGCGCAGCACCAAATCCGGCCCCGGCACCTCCCCCTGAGGCCCCGTCTCCAACCTTATGGCATTGTTGAGGACCGAAAGGGTGTGGTCGTAGACGTCTTTGTGCATGTGGTGCTCGTCGATTTCCATCTTCAGGGCCGGAATTTCCGGGATTACCACATCCGCCACCCCAAGGTCCACCATGGCGTTGATTCCGAACCTGGGGTGGTTGGAAAGAAGGATTTTTACAAATTCGTCCCGGATCCTTTCGGCTGAGACAATGGAAAGGCGGGGGGCCATGGAGGAAATGGCAAAAGAGGTGGATGATTCCAGGGTGAACCCCAGTTGGGACATGAACCTGATGGCTCTCATGATCCTCAAGGGATCGTCGCCGAAGGATATGTAGGGATCTACGGGAGTCCTCAAAATCCTGCGCGTCAAGTCCAACGCCCCCCTGAAGGGGTCTACGAACGCCACTTCCGGCAGGCGGATGGCCATGCAGTTTATGGTAAAGTCGCGCCTGGAAAGGTCGGTTTCGAGGCTTCCCGCCGGGTCTACCTGGGGCTTTCTGGAATCGGGGGAGTACTTATCGGACCGATAGGTCGTGACTTCGGCGCTTAAAAAAGAGCCGTCTTGGGTCCTCTTTCGCGCGCCGAGAGTTCCAAAGGCGCGGCCCATGTCCCAGAAGCCTTCCCTGCCCCAGGCGCGCAAGATGGGCTCGCTTTGCTCAACTGTAGCGGAAGTGGCGAAATCATAGTCGTGGACGGGCCTGCAGAGCAAGAGATCCCTCACGGCCCCGCCCACGAGCGCGAACTCGAACCCCGCATTGGAGAACATTTCGCCCAGCTGCATAATTTCGGGTTTAATCTGGAACCACACGAGATCCCCTTCCTCGACCCAAAGATCCTCCCGGACGGGCCTGCCACGCGAAGGCCGCCAGGGGCGCGCTTTTTACTTGCAAGTGTAAAGAGCGCATAGGAAAGGCGGAAAGGCGCAGTCTGCAAAATTTATGCTCAAATCTTATTTATTTTACAGAAAAAATGACTATCGTAAAATGCGGATACCACCGTGAAGTGGCACAGAACGAAACTTAGAGAAAATGTTTTAGGAGATATCCAATGTATGCTTTCGGTGGGTTGGATATGCCGACGCCCTCGCTTTTGGCGGCGCATTACCCCGGCATCATCTCCGCGTTCGCATATTCGAAGGCCCCTCAACTTCCTGTGGACCGCCAATATTCGGCGGGAGGATTGATTTTTGACAACGACAACAGGGTCGCAGTCCTCTCTAAAAAATCCCGCAACGACCGCACGATCTGGTGCCTGCCCAAAGGGCACATAGAGAAAGGGGAGACTTTCGAAGAGACGGCGGTAAGGGAGGTAAAAGAAGAAACTGGCATCCTGGGGACAATCCTGGGATCCATAGCGACCATAGACTACTGGTTTATGAACAGCACCTACCGCATCCACAAACTTGTGCACCACTACGTGCTCAGGCGCGTCTCCGGGATCCTCAGCGTGGAGGGGGACCCCGACAGGGAAGCCCAGGGCGTGGAATGGGTCGACCTCAAAGTCCTCCCCACGCTGCTCAGCTACCCCAATGAGCGGACGATAGTGAAGATCTACAAGAAAAAGTATTGCCGCAAATGAAGAAAAATGTTGCCGGAAAAATAGCAACACTTTTCTTGATTCCCTTTTTTCTACTGTTATTGTCCGCCCTGGCTCCCAAAGCCTTTGCCTCTGAAGGCAAAACGGAAATCAAAATCCTGAAGGAATCTCCGGCCGTCAGCCCTCTTGGGACGTGGTCTGCGGAGGTGGAAATCGAAAACTTTTCCC
>JAFYIA010000070.1 GCA_017538865.1 Aeriscardovia sp.
AGTTTTGAAGGAAGACCCCGCGACGGTGGTACTGGTGGAGCACCGCGCCGACGACTGGCTGGACATTTTGGACCGCGTAGTCATCCTCGGGCGCGGGGAGGACGGCCTTGCCAGGATCGCAGCCGACGGCTCTCCGGATGAAATTTTTTCAGACCCTTCCATAGACTTCGACTCCTTGGGGATCTGGATCCCTTCCAAGTTCGCCCTGGCCAAGCTGCAGAGGAAGAGGCTGGAAGAGCAGATCCGCATCAAGGCCGCATCCGACCGGGATCCCGCTTCGCTGGGAGCTGGAAAAAGCGCGGCCCTTGTGGACAAGGGCTCCGGGAAGAACCTCATAGCCCCTGCCGTAAAGTTTGCAAAAAAGAGGGGGTTTGCCAAGGGGGAAGTGGTGGTCGAGGCCCGGGATCTCTCCATAGGCTACGGCGGAAAGAGTATAGCCGACGGGGTCTCCTGCGCCTTTGAGAGCGGGAAGATCACGATCCTCGCGGGCGAGAATGGAGTGGGCAAGAGCACCCTGGCCATGACGGTCTCAGGCCTCATGGCCCCTGTGGCGGGGCAGGTCGAGGTCTCCAAAGATCTCGCCTCCGGCCTAAGGGGGGGGCCTTTCTCCTGGAGCAGCCGACAGCTCTGCAAGAGGATCGCCTACGTCTTCCAGAACCCCGAACACCAGTTTGTAAGGAACACCGTGCTGGAAGAAGTCATGGTGGGGTTCCTTGAAACGGGGAACGGGAAGGAAGAGGCGAGGTACCTCGCCCACTCCCTTTTGAAGAGGTTCGACCTCGACAAGTACAGCCAGGCCAACCCCTATACCCTGTCGGGAGGGGAGAAGAGGAGGCTCACGGTGGCATCGTCTCTGGCCTCATCTCCCGAAGTCCTCATACTGGACGAGCCCACTTTCGGCCAAGATCGTTCCACGTGGTTGGAAATCGTGATGCTGATGCGCTCCGTGGCGGACAGCGGCGTAGCCGTCGTGGCCGTGACCCACGACAAAGAGCTTATAGAGTTCCTCGCAGACAAGGTCGTGACCATCGGGACGGACGGGGACTGCGACATAAAAGTGAAAGGGCCCGAAGAGAGGAAAGAAGGCAAAAAGCCTTCTGCCCTCTCCCCCATCCTTTCCAAGGTAAACCCGGCCATCCGCTTCCTGTGCGCCTTCCTCCTGTCCATCCCCCTGTTTTTGAGCCTCGATCCCCTTTCGGCAGGGGTGGCGCTCCTTTTGGAGTTCGTCTTCATGGAGGGTTGCGGGATCTCCCTAAAACAGGCCTTCAAACATGCCTGGCCGATCCTGGCCATGGCCCCATGGACCTTCCTGGCCGTGGTGATCTACGGCAAGAGGGGGTCTGTCACTTACTTTGAGTGGGGGATGATACACGTCACAAACAAGTCGGTGTACCTGGCCTTTGCAACCCTCCTCAGAGTCCTGGCGATCGCAGTCCCGGCGGTGCTCCTGGTCCTGGGGATAGATTCTACCGATCTCGCCGACGCCGCCAGCCAGATCCTCCACCTCCCCGAAAGGTTCGTCTACGGGGGCCTGGCGGGGATACGGCTCTTTACCGTGCTCTCCGACGACTGGCTCCAGATAGGGCAGGCGAGGCGCAGCCGGGGGCTGGGGGATAAAAAGCGGGCCGTGCGCTTCTTCACTCAGTCCTTCTCCCTTCTGATCCTTTCCATAAGGAGGTCGACCGCCCTCTCTACGGCCATGGAGGCCAGGGGGTTCGGCTCCGGCCAAAAGCGCAGCTGGGCCCGGGTGAGCCGCACTTCCTTCAGGGACTGGGTGGCCCTCGCCGTCTGCGCCGCCATCCCCACCTCTGCCCTGGTTTTGGCTTTTTACTGCGGCACTTTCGCTTTAGGAGGCAAGTGATGAGGGGAGAAAGGCTGGAAGAAGGGTCCGAAAGGGCCTCCAAGCTCGCGTTCTATGCCACAAAGGCCGGATGGAAGAAAACGGGGCGCTTCCTCGTGGAGGGCCCCCAGGCCGTGAGGGAGGCTGTAAAGTGCGGGGCGGCAAAAGACGTCTACTTCGACGATTCCCTCCCCCTTTCCCGGGAATTTAAGGAAGGCGCGGGGGCGTACTTCCACCCCGCCTCCCAGAGGGCGCTCGAAAAGATTTCCAAGGACTGCCAGGGTGTCCTGGCCGCCGCTCCGACATGGGATCTTTCCGAAGGATTTTCTTCCCTGGACTTTTCCGATCCCTGCGTCGTGTGCGCGCTGTGGCAGGTGAGGGACCCTGGAAACGAGGGGACGGTGATCCGCAGCTGCGACGCCGCGGGAGGGAGGGCCGTCCTTTTGGTGGACGACTGCGCCTCGCCCTTCAACCCCAAAGTCGTCAGAGCCAGCGCCGGATCCATCTTCCACATCCCCGTCCTGCACTGCTCCGAGGAGGAGCTTTTGTCCCTGCGCTCCAAAGCCTCCCTCCTCTCTACAAGCGGCAGGGATTTTGATAAAAAGGTGTTGATCGACGATTCCCCCTCCGCGCTTGCCGGCCTCGGGCCCCTGGTGGTGCTGTTTGGAAACGAGGCGCGGGGCCTCCCGGAGCGCCTTATACGCTCCAGCCGGGCCGTGTGCAAGATACCCATCTACGGAGGGGCCGAGTCCCTCAACCTCTCCTCGGCCGCGTCCATCCTGTTGTACGACGCGGCCAGGAGCCAAAGAATGAAAGGTGAACTATGAATGCGGTTTTCAACCCCTCCGCACTCTCTTCTTCCCTGAAAGAAAGCCTGGAAGAAATAGGAGAGGCCAAGACCTCCCAGGACCTCGAGGCCGCCCGCTCGAAGTATTTCGGATCCCAGGGGATATTCTCCCTGGCCTCAAAGTCCATAGGCTCTTTGGACAAAGAAAAAAGGAAGGAGGCCGGCGAGTTTTTTGGAAGGTGCAAAAAGGAGTTCGACGCGGCATTCCTGAAGAAAAAGGAGGCGGTGGAGGCGCAAGAGGAAAGGGAGAGGCTCCTTTCCGAGAAGGTAGACATGACCCTCCCCTTCACCCGCTTCCCCATGGGCTCTTTGCACCCCATAACCCTGGTGGAGCGCGAAATGGAGCGCTTCTTCACCTCCCTGGGATGGTCTTTGGGGGACGGCCCCGAAGTTGAACACGCCTGGTACAACTTTGACGCCTTAAACTTCCCTCCGGACCACCCGGCCCGCCAGATGCAGGACACTTTCTACATGTCTCCCGAGGTGTCGAACCTGGTCCTCAGGACCCAGACCAGCTCCACCCAGGTAAGGGAGATGATCTCCTCCCCCCTCCCCCTCTACACCGCCTCCATTGGGCGCGTCTTCAGGTCCGACCCTTTGGACGCCTTCCACTCCCCGGTCTTCCACCAGTGCGAGGGGCTTGCCGTAGACGAGGGGCTGTCGGTGGCGGACCTCAAGGGAATCCTCAAGGCCCTCGTCTCTTCCCTTTTCGGAGGGGGGCAGGTGCGCCTGCGCCCCTCTTACTTCCCCTTCACTCAGCCCAGCTTTGAGATGGACATGCTCCTTGAGGGGAGCGGGAAATGGGTGGAGCTGGCGGGAGCCGGAATGGTCCACCCCAACGTCTTGAAGAGCGCGGGTGTGGACCCCGATAAGTACACGGGCTTCGCCTTCGGAATTGGGATCGAGAGGGTGGCCATGCTCAAGTACGGCATAAAGGACATGCACGACCTTGTGGAGGGCGACGTGCGCTTCAGCCACCAATTTGCGATGGGGGACTAATGACTGTAATAGATCTGGACTGGATGAAAGACTACGTGGAGGCGGATCCTTCCGCCTCCCCTCAGAGCATCGCTTCCGCCTTCACCCGCATGGGCTTTGAGGAAGAAAAGCTCTCCCCTGCGATCTCTGGGCCCCTGGTCGTGGGGCACGTCTTGCAGTGCGAGCCGGAAGACCACAAGGGCCACACCATACACTTTTGCAAAATCGACATAGGCGAAAAGGTGGAGGAGATAGTGTGCGGGGCGCCCAACATAGCCGAAGGCAGCTGGGTGGTCGCGGCCCTGCCCGGGGCGGTTTTGGCCGCGGGCTTCGCCATCCTCCCCCAGCCCAAATACGGCCACACTTCCAACGGGATGTGCTGCTCTTTCAGGGAGCTCGGGCTCAAAGGGTCCAGGCAGGACGGGATCATCCTGCTTGACGACTTGGGCGAGGCCGGCAAGATCCGCCCCGGGCAGGACGCCATACCCCTCTTGGGGATAGAAGGCTGGAAGCTCGAAGTCGAAATAACCCCCAACAGGGGCTACGCCCTGTGCTACAGGGGCATGGCCAGGGAGTACTCCTGCGCCGGAGGCGGGGCCTTCAGGGATCCCGCCGCGTCCCCCTCGCTCCCGCCCCTGCCCGAGATGGGGGAAAAGGAGATCGAAGTCGCCCCCGGCCTTTCCGAGCTCTACAACTTCTTTGCCGCAAGGGCCTTCGGAGATGAGCTTTCCAAAGACCCCGAAGACGGCGTCTTCCACCGCCTGGCGATGTCGGACGTGATGGCGAAAACCGCCGCAGGGGCGGCCGCCTCCTTCGCGACTCTGGAGATCGGGTGCCCGGTTGAGGCGCTGGACGCATCCAAGATTTCCTTCCCCCTCGAGGTGCGCCGGGCCTCTTCGGGGGAAAAGATCAAAATTTCCGGGAGGGACCTCGAGTGCGGCGGCCAGATCGTCCTCTCGCAGAAGGAAGACCGCAAGATCGTCTCCCTCCTCGGCCTCGGATCCGCTTCGGGGCTGGAAGCCGGGGACGGGTGCCAAAGCGCGCTCTTCTTCTCCTACGCCCTCCAGCCCTCTTACGCTTCCAGGCTTTCCCAGGGCCTAAAAGTGTCGACCGACCTTTCCTACCGCTTCGAGCGCGGCGTCGACAGCCTCGCAGCCTCCCCCGCGCTCAGGCGCGCCCTTTCGCTCCTTCCCTCCTGCAGCGCCCAGGGGGCCGCGGCCTTCGCAAGGGAGTGGGAAGAGAGGGTGGTGGAAGTGGACCCATGCAGGGTGGAAAGGCTGCTTGGGGAAAAGATTTCCGCATCCTCCATGAAGGAAAAGCTCGAAGGGGCGGGATGCGAAGTGGAAGAGAAGGGGCCCCTCTTCTCCGTGCGCGTCCCGTCCTGGAGGTACGACCTTCGACTCCCCGTAGACCTCGCCTCCGAAGCGGGAAGGTTGGAAGGGTACGGCTCAATCCCCGCCGCTGCGCCCAGGAACCGGGCCATGGCATCTTCTTCCCCCCTCCGGCGCGCTGAGCGCAAGGTCCAGGACGCCCTTGCCTACTTTGGGGCGGACGAAGTTATGAGCTACCCGTTTGTGGGGGAAAAGGACTTCTCCCTCCTCTCTGAGAGCCCTTCAGACCTCAAACTCATGAAGATTGCCAACCCACTCTATGATTCGAGGCCATACCTGAGGACGGATCTTTTGTCCACCCTCCTGTTCACCGCCGCCTCCAACGCGCGCCGCGGCATAGAAGGCGTCAAAGTCTTTGAAACCGGAAGGGTGTTTATCTCCAAAGGCGGGGCCTGGTTCTCTGAAGCCGTCCCGAGGGGGGAAAGGCTGAGCGACGAAAAGCTGGCGGCCATAGAGCTCTCCCTGCCGGATCAGCCCTGCCACGCGGCGGCGGTCTTTTCGGGCAAGGGCTTCGAAAACAATTGGCAAAAAGAGAGGGACGCCCTCGACTACAGGGACGCCTTGGAGGCCTTGAACAGGATCCAGGAGAGGCTCGGGGTGAAGTTTGAAATCCGCCAGGGGCGCCCCGATTCCGTGCCGGGCTTCAATCCTCAGGTCTTCCACCCGGGCAGGAGCTGCGGGGTATACCTCGCAGGGGATCTCTGCGGGATCGCAGGAGAGGTAAGCCCCAAGGCGGTAAAGGACCTTGGCCTTTTCGATCACACTGCGGCCATAGAGCTCGACTTGGACAAGATCTCTTCCGCCTCGCTTCCGCCCTTCCGCGCCTCTTCCCCCTCGCCCTTCCCCTCCGTCAAGCAGGACTTCTCATTCGAGCCCGCGGCGGGAATGAGCTGCGCGGACCTGGAAGGATTCATACGCGCCGGGGCCGGGGAACTTTTGGAGGATCTGGAGCTTTTCGACGTCTACAGGGCTGAGGGGGAGGCGCCCTCGCTCACCTTCTCCGTCTCCTTCAGGTCGAAAGAGAAGACGCTTGACCCGCAAGAGATCACAAAGATACGTGATAGCATAATTTCCATTGCCCAGGCCGCAGGAGCGCGGCTGAAAGGGAATTGTTAGGCGAAAAGAAAATGAACGAGCAAGACGAAGAAAACCGCGAAGAGGCCCAGGGGCCGGCCGCCCCGCCGGCCCCTGGGGCCGCTCCCGCTTCGCCCCAGCAGGCGGGGCCGGGCGCTCCTGAGGAGCCGAAGCCCGAAGAAGAAAAGCGGGAAAAGGAAGAAAAACAGCAGGAGGCCAAGGAAGAGAAGGCCGCCGAGATAGACTACGACGCCTCAGGGCTGGACCCGGATCCCGACGTCCCCGGCACCGACAAGCCCCTTTACGGGCAGATGCTTTCGCAGTATCCGGGCTACAACCCCTATATTTTCGGTGCCCCCGACAGCTCTTCGCAAGCCCCAAAAGAAGAGGCAAGGCCCGCGGAAGGGGGTGACAACCCCTTCTCTGACGCTTACGGCGCCCAGGGGCCTGCGGGCGGCCCCCAGGGGCAGCAGGGTCCCCAGAATTTTCAAAACCCCCCGCAAAACACCCCTCCGCAGTTCGGGCAGCAGGGCCAAAACCCCTACTTTGGACAGCAGCCTCCCCAAAACCCCTATTACGGACAGCCTTACCAGGGTTCCCAACAGGGATCCTTCGGGGGCTTTGGCTACGGGCCGCAGGCGCAGAACCCCTACGCCGGCAAGCAGGAAAACATCAACACGGCCGACCCGAGGCAGAACCCCTATTACGGCAAGATGGACGGCTTCGCCGTCATGGCCTTCGTGGCTTCACTTCTGGGGATTTGGCTGGTAGGACTCCCGCTGGGGATTTTTTCCCTCATCCGCATAAAGCAGCTCCACACCCGCGGCAGGGGCCTGGCCATAGCCGCCATAGTCCTCTCCTGCCTCTACATAGTCTTAGACATCGTCCTCTTCTTCTTTGGGATAACCGACCAGCAGATCGTCAGCTGGATTACCCAGAAGCTGGGCGCGGGCGCGGGAAGCGGACTCCGGATTTAAGGAAGGCTGAGAATGGAAGAAGAAAGAAAGGGCGGCCCAAGAAAGGGCGGAAGGCCCCCGTTCAGAGGGGAGAAGGGGAAAGGCTGGAAGCCTAAGGGCAAGGGCGGCCAGGCGCCCCGCAGGAGGGAAGGGGCGCCTTCACGCGGAAAGGGCAGGCCCTTCCGCTCGCAGGGCCAAAGCGCCAAGAAGAAGCCCGTAGACAGGCTCAGATACCCCTCGCAAAATCCTTACGACAGGCTGCGGCCCGAAGAGCCCCAGCTTCCCAAAGGGCTCTCGTGGGACATGCTCTCCCCGTCAGACAAGGATGCGCTGAGGTCCCTTAGCAAGGAGCACGCCGAGAACGTGGGGCTCCATATCCTCGCCGCCTACGAGCTTGAAGGCGAGGATCTGCCCCTCGCCCTGGCTCACGCCAAATGGGCCGCCTCCAACGCCTCCCGAATCGACATAGCCAGGGAGTGCCTGGCGCTCATGGCCTACAGGTCCCAGGACTACAAGACGGCGCTGAAGGAGTTTTTGACCGTGCGCCGCCTTAACGGGGAAAGCGACTGGATCCCCTTCATAGCGGACTGCTACAGGGGCCTGGGCGAACCTCAGAAGGCGATTGACCTTATAAGGGAGGAAAACCGCGCCGCCGGCCCCGAGGCGAAGCTGGAGATGATGATGGTCATGGCCGGCGCGTTTGCCGATCTCGGGGACTTTCAAAAGGCCCTAAAGATCGTGAAGGCCATGGAAGGCGTAAAGGGCCTGCCTTTGGCCTACAGGCTCAGGGCCCTGGAGGCCGAGCAGAACTTCCTCTCCGCTTCCGGGCGGGAGAAAGAGGCCGAAGCCCTGGAAGGGGAGATCGAAGAAATGGAGGACGAGGTCTTCCCAGAAAACGAGGAGGAAGAAGAGGAGGCGCTCCTCGACTTCGACCTTGAAACCCTAGACGAGAGGGTTATAGCCGACCTTCTGGGCTAGGGGGCAAGTTGAGGCTGGACGCATTCCTCGCGCAAAGGGAAAAGATCTCGCGCACCAAGTGTAGGGAACTGATCTTGGAGGGAAAAGTTAAAGTCGAGGGCAGGACCGCTCTGAAACCCTCCCTTCCCTTGGAGGGGGGAGAAAAGGTGGAGCTCGAACCCGGGGAGGCGTTCGTTTCCCGGGGGGCCTTGAAGCTCAAAGCCGCCCTGGAGGAATTCGCCCCCCTCGGCCTCGAGGTCTCAGGTAGGCTTTGCATAGACATAGGCGCCAGCACCGGGGGCTTCACCCAGGTCCTCCTTGCCCGAGGCGCCAGGGCCGTCATAGCGCTGGATGTGGGCTGGGGGCAGCTTTCTCCCCTCCTGGAAAGAGACCCCCGGGTAAGAAACATGGAGGGTGTGAACGTCAGATCCCTCGATCCCTCTTCCCTCCCGTTCCCCCCTTCCTTCGCTTCGGCCGATCTCTCCTTCATCTCCCTCTCCCTGGCCTTTCCGAAGATCGCGGAAATAGGGAGCGTGAGGGACTGCGTGGCTCTCGTAAAGCCGGAATTTGAAGTCGGGAGAAGGGGGCTCGGCAAAGGAGGGGTCGTGAAAGACGAGGGAAAGCGCCTGGAATGCCTGGCTGCGGCCGAAGAGGCCGCCCAAAGGTCTGGATTCCGCATCGCTTCCCGCATAGCGTCCCCCATCCGGGGGGAGAAGGGGAACGAGGAGTTCCTCATTTGGGCCTACAGGTAAAATTGGTAGCATGCGCCAGATAACCGTGATCTCCAGATCCGCCATCATCCGCTCCCGGGCGGTGCTGAGATTCTGCTCCCTGCTTTCCAAAGGGTTCAAAGTCAATCTGGAGGCCGCGGAGCCGCACCACCCCTTGCAAGAGCCGGTAAAACCCTTGAGCTCCAAAAACGAGCTGGCCGTGGCCCTGGGTGGGGATGGCACGGTTTTGGCGGCCTGCGAAAGGGTCAAGGGGACGGGCATCCCGCTTTTCGGGATCAATATGGGCCACCTCGGGTTCCTGACGCAGCCCGGAACGAAGCTCTCCCAGATCGCAGATGAAATTTTCGACGGCGCCTACCCCCTCTCCAAGCACTTCCTTTTAGAGGCGTCTATAGAGATAGGGCGGCAAAAAGTCAAAGGATGGGCCTTAAACGAGATGGCCGTGGAGAGATCTTTAAATTCCAGGATGATCTCCCTGGACATCTCGGTAGACGGGGCGCGAATGGCCGCCTTTGACGCTAATGGGCTCGTGATCGCCACCCCCACTGGCTCTACCGCTTACGCCCTGAGCGCGGGAGGGGCCGTTGTTTGGCCCGGGGTGAGGGCGCTCGAAGTAGTGCCGGTGGCCGGAGCGGTCCTTATGCCCAGCCCCCTGATAGTAGGCAAGGAGAGTGAAATCGAAGTGGAGATACTCCAAGATTCCCCTTCTCCCGCCTGCCTCATTTTTGACGGGCGAAGGTCGCTGCCTGCAAAATCCGCCCCCTTGATCCGCGTGCGCCACTCCTCCCAATTCATAGCCATGGCGGGAAGCTACTCCTCTTTCGCCCAGCACCTCGCCTCCAAGTTCCGCCTCCCGGCTTTGGGATGGAAAGAAGGGGAGGGCGGAGGCAGGTGAAAAGCCGCGTCCAGCCTTCCCCGGCCGATTCCAGCATCCCCCAGTCCTCCGGGGACTGCTTCGATCTGCTCCTTGCGGCCTGTTGGCGCCTCAGTCAGCTGCGCTACGCCTTCCTCATATGGGCCGAGAAGGGGAACATGAATCCGAATTTCGAACCCGTCTTGAGGTTTTGCTCCCGAATCATTTCCCCTTGGCCCAAGAGGGGGAAGTGCCTCCCGCCTTCGCCGGAAATGTTGAAAAGGGAGACAGAGATGTTTGCCTCCATGGAAAGGCACGTCTCTTCTTTCAGGCATGCCGAAAGGGAGGGGGACGCCCTCCTCATGGCGGACGAGCTTGTGCAGGTGGCTGATTTCGCTTCGGCCATAAGGGCGCTGTGCGATCCGGAATTTCCCCCGGCCTCCTTTTTGGACGTGAAGGCGGCATGGGCTGCAGAAGGGGGAAAGTGACGGAGAAAATAGGGATCATGGGGGGGAGCTTCGATCCCATAC
>JAFYIA010000071.1 GCA_017538865.1 Aeriscardovia sp.
ACGGCAAGAAGTTTCTCAGAATGAACGTGGCCTGCCCGCGCTCCGAGCTCGACGACGCCCTGGGCAGGCTCCAAAAGGGCGTGAGCGACTTCCAAAGCGGCCTGGCACCCGCGGGATCCCAGCAAGAAAACGCCCAGCAGCCCTCCAAGGACTAAGTTTGCAGGGCCGAGGCCCTTCACCATCCCACCCGACCCGTTTTTAAGGCAGATATGCTCAAATCCATTGAAGAAATCCTTTCCGATCTAAACCCCGAACAAAAAAAGGCCGTCACTTCCTCCGCCAAGTACCTGCTCGTCTCGGCCGGGGCCGGCAGCGGCAAGACCCGGGTCCTCACCCGCCGCATAGCCTACCTGCTTTTAAAAGGCGAAGCGGAGCCCTACAACTTCCTGGCGATAACCTTTACAAACAAGGCCGCCAACGAGATGAAAGAAAGGCTCCTTTCCCTCGTGGGAAGGGACGCGGAGAAGATGTGGATCTGCACTTTCCACTCCGCCTGCTCCAAAATGCTCAGGGCCTATCCGGGCGCTGTGGGCCTCGGCTCGAATTTCTCCGTCTACGATGCGGACGCCTCATCCAAGGTAGTAAAGGAGATAGTGTCGAAATACGGGATAGCCGTCGAAGACAAGGGCCTCAAGGGCTTGAAGCGCTGGATCTCAGGGTGCAAGAACAACGGGAGGACGTGGAAGGACGTATTTGAAGAGCAGGGCATAGTCGCTACGAAACTTTTCAACCAGAAAATGGCGTGGCCCGAGATTGAGGCGCTGGTTTTCAGGGACTACGAAATGACGCTGTCCAGGAACAACGCCGTAGATTTCGACGACCTCCTGCTGAAAGCCGTGGAGCTGCTGAAGAACAACGCGGAGGCGAGGGAGGCGTACCGCAGGAGGTTCACCCGGATATTGGTGGACGAGTATCAGGACACCAACCGCGCCCAATATGCGCTCATAAGGCTTTTGGACTCCCCGGACGCGTCCATAACCGTGGTGGGGGACTCGGACCAGGCCATCTACTCTTTCAGAGGCTCCGACATCTCCATCATCCGCAACTTCTCCAAAGACTTTAAGGGCTCAGAAACCATCCTTTTGGAGCAAAACTACCGTTCCACCCCAGACATCCTCTCCGTCGCCAATTCGCTGATCAAGCAGAACTCTCAGAGGGTGGACAAAAAGCTCTGGACGGAAAACGGCGGAGGGAGAAGGGTGGAGCTCACCAACTGCGACACCCCCTTCGACGAGGCTCGGGACATAGCTTCCCGGATCTCCAGGATGCACGCTTTGGGCACGCCATACTCCGACTTTGCCGTGCTCTACCGGAACAACGACCTGTCGAGGGCGATAGAGGAGACATTCGTGAAGAAAGGCATCCCCTACACCATCAAGGGGAGCCAGAAGTTTTACGGCAGGAAGGAAATCAAAGACGCCATAGCGTATCTGGAGGCAATCGCCAACCCCAAGGACGAGGAGAGCCTCCTTAGGATAATAAACACCCCGGCCAGGGGGATAGGGGGCGTGAGCCAAAAGAAAATCAGGGAGTTTGCAGCCCAAAAGGGCATCCCAATGCAGGCCGCCCTGGGGCGGATGGAAGGGATCTTAAGGCCCGGAGTGGCAAAGGCCGCAGCAGCGCTGGGCGAAAAATTGAGGGCGTGGAGGCTGAAGGCGCAGCAGGGCGCCCCGCTCGAGGATCTGGTCCAATCCGTAATAAGGAGCTCAGGCCTGATGGACCTTCAAAGGGCGGGGGCCGACGGGGACGAGGACAGGGTGGCGAATTTAGAGCAGCTTTCGGCCGCCGCGGGGGAACTTGCCCTCAAAAAGCCCGGAGCCACGCTTTTAGACTTCCTCGAATACGCCTCCCTCATGATGAACGGGGACGGAGACGGGAAGGACAGCGACACGGTCAGCCTCATGACTGTGCACTCTTCCAAGGGCCTGGAATTTCCAACGGTGTTCGTTATTGGGATGGATGAGGACATTTTCCCGTCCGTAACTTCCCAAAACCAGGGAAAGGAAGAGGAAGAGAGGCGCCTGGCCTATGTGGCCATCACCCGCGCCCAAAAGAACCTTTTCCTCAGCCACGTTGAGGAGAGGATCCGCTTCGGCCAGAGGGAGGACTTGAGGCGGAGCAGGTTCTTGGACGAAATCCCGCCGGAGCTTCTGACTGAGAGGGAGGCGGACGGGGAGTCCTATCAGCCCTCGCTCTTTGGCGGCGGCGGGAGTTTCTCACGCTTTGAAAGGAGCCGCTCCAGCTCCCCAAAGAGCCGTGCGGGCTCTTTGGGGCCTGTGCGAGCGAACTTGTCTCAGCCGTCCCGCGCTCCGGAGTTCAAAGTCGGTTCCAAGGTCTACCACAAGCTTATGGGCCTGGGCACGGTGGAGAAGGTCCTCTCCACCCCGACCGGAAACAAAGTGAGAGTGCGCTTTAGGGCCTACGGATCTATTTCCCTCTCCGTTTTCGACAAGTCCCTGGAGCTGTGGGGGTGAGGACGGTTATGGCCTGATGCTTTATAGACAACGACTTATTGGGAGTGTAAGAAAAATCTCCAATGGGCACGATGCCCGTAAGGAGGTATTAATTCCAGTTGCTAAACTTAACTGATTACTTTTCCAACTGGTCTACCACATTTAGGACAAAAACAACTTTCAAGCAGTATGTACAGAATCATAGTTACATTTGAAAATTGAGGCAAAAGCATTGCTTAAAGCCTACATTAAAAAATAACGACAAGGAGAAAATATGGTGAAATCTATGAAAGAACTGAAACGCGAATTAGAGTGCGGGTTGAATTGTGCTGCGATAGCAAATAATGAAGATACTCTATAAACTAACGTGATGAAATTTTTAAATGAAATTTTATACACATTTTTCCCTCGACAACGCAGTCTGATCCTACTAGATGTCAGAGGTAATCAGAATGTAATGGAGAATTACGGGTTTCCTGCAAAAGGTACTGTAGAAAGACCTGATGCCATAATCCAAGACGCGAAATCTTACGATAAAAATAAGAGCAAATATACAAAATTGCCTCTCGCTATTCTTGAGATAAAAGCAATAACGATCGATCCTGTTAATGACGACAGCAAGTACACTTGGAATAGGTGTGTATGTATAGGAGGTAAGAAGATGACACAATTAGAGGCTTATAAGCAATATCTTCCTAACGGTCCTCAATCTACTGGGCGTACCCAATATGTCATATGTACGAATGGTATATATTGGGAATTTTATAATAAGTATGATTCTACTCCTTATTGTTATTGTTTGGATAAAAATGACCAGAAAGGGGTTGCTCAAGGAGGGCGAGCAAAGATCAGCACCAAAAAATTTACGGCCCTTGTACTGGAGATCAGAAAAATTTATCAAGCTATACTCTCCTGTGTTTAGCACAACAATGCCAATGCCAAGAAGAATGTTTGAGAATTCTTACACCTAAACAGGGTAGCTACTGAATAGGATCAAGTAAAAGTTAATGGATTAATATTTATAATGCAGTTATTAGAGAGGATAAAAATCTAGGAATAGGTTTTTGCATGAGCACAATTCTAATCCTACTTCCGGCCGTTTTATGTGTAAAAAATATCTCAAAATTTGATTGTTGACTTTAAGGTTTGTTTGCATTTTCAGAGGATTTGAAAACTAAAATTTCCTAATTTTCATCTCCCAAAGTCTATAAATTCTTATTCTATCAGAGTAAGGAGTCTAAAACATAAAATTTGCAATATTAAAGAGATAGGAAACGGAACAGCCTTCTGAAGAAAACTAAAAGACTAATCCTCAATGTGCCTCAAATAGGCCGATTCCTGGTAATAAATCACAAACACCCTGTAGACAAGAACACGGAGCAGAAGATAAACCTTAAAAGCCGCACAGGGTTTAAAAATAGTCAAAAAACAAGGGCAGACCCCCCAGGTTAGAGATGCCATTACCGGTGCAATAAACCTGCCCGTTATTTGCCCTTGAAGGGTAGCGTTTTTTCTGGAAAGCTCGAAACGCTACTTATGAGTAATTTATATCTCTCTCGGCCTCACTTCTTCAGTATCGGCTTTGAATTTGGCGAGGTCGGCCCTAAATTTGGCATAATCAGCGTCCAATTTGGCGAGGTCGGCTTCCAAGTCTTCATATTTGACCTTGTCATTGTCCGACATTTCCTGCTCCTCTTTTTTGCTTGTCATTTTCCATAGGCTTCCGGCAATGCCTTCCGCCTTTTTCCCCTCCGATCCTAAGGCGCCTAGCGAAAACACGCCGCCGCAATTAGCGAGAATCCTGCAATAATTGGTCTATTGCCCGGACTATGAGGATTAGATAACTGAAACCCGTATCCCCTCTATGGCCTTCAAGGACCGTCTTTCTCTTGAAAATAGCGCCGCATCCTAAAGCCATGCCTCTGCTTTATGCACTGAAAGCCGATAGAGAGGGCGTTTACTGCCTTACGCTTAGCGACTTACACAACTGCAAATGAGGCTCTCCTTTTTTGCATACCCATCCTTCCTCAGCAGGGAAAGGCATCATTTTCCAAAGGCTCTTGCACCAACGTAAGCGTCAAAAGAAGGCGATGTCTGAAAAGGCCTGTAAAATTGCAGCCGGCTTACCGTCCGGAGCCTTAGCCCTAGTAGGCCGGCTCAAAAGCAATTTGCGGTTCGTTTTATACGACGGAAAGAGGATAAATGACAAGCATACAGCGTTCTCGCAGGCAAGTGCGTCTTTCGAGGGCTTTGGGCATAGCCCTCACCCCGAAGGCCCAGAAGTATTTTGAAAAGAGGCCTTACGTGCCGGGAGAGCACGGCAGGGCAAAGAAGAGGGCGGAGTCTGACTACGCCGTCCGTCTCAAGGAAAAGCAGCGCCTGCGCGCCCAGTACGATCTGTCCGAAAAGCAGCTTTCGGACGCTTACAAGAAGGCTACCCACACTAAGGGCCAGACCGGCGAAGCCCTGATAGCCTCCCTGGAATCCAGGCTCGATTCCCTGGTCCTGCGCGCCACCTTCGCAAGGACCATGGCCCAGGCCCGCCAGTTCGTGGACCACCGCCACATCATGGTCGACGGCGCAATCGTGGACAGGCCCAGCTACAGGGTCAAGCCGGGGCAGGTCATCCAGGTAAAGCCCAAGAGCCAGCTGATTTCCCCCCTCAGGGCCGCGGCCGAGGGCGTGAACCAGGAAGTCCTCCCCAAGGCCCCGGGGTATCTCGACGTGAACCTCGCCCAGCTCAAGGCCACCCTCGTCAGCGTCCCCGACGCCGCCAGCGTCCCCATCCAGATAAACATCCAGTACGTGGTCGAGTACTACGCGAGATAGTTTCTGCATCTTTTAAATGGCATCCCGCAGGGATGCCATTCTTTATAATCGAATACGTGAAAATACGCCTATACATGGTCCGTCACGGACAGACCTACTTCAACCGCTACGGAAAGCTCCAGGGATGGAGCGAAGCGCCCCTGACGCCTGAAGGGGAAGAGCAGTGCAGGCGGGCCGCCGAGGCCATGAAGGGCGCGGGGTTCTCGGCCGCCTTTTCTTCCGACCTCAGGCGGGCCCAGGACAGCCTGAAAATCGAGCTTTCCTGCATGGGGCTGGACGTCCCCACGAAGAGCTTTAAGGGGCTCAGAGAAGAGTTCTTCGGATTTTTCGAGGGCTTTGACGCCTCCGCCGTCTGGGTTATGGCCGGAGCCAAAAAGGGGATCCGAACTTTCAAAGAGGCGCTGGAAAAATACGGTTCGGACGGCGCGATGGATCTTTTGAAGGCGGCCGACCCCTTCCAGGACGCCGAGGGCAGCGGGGAGTACTGGCGAAGGCTGGAAAAGGGGTACAGGGACGCCGCCGACTGGCTTGAATCCCTCTCCCCATCCGGCCCCGTCCTTCAGGTCTGCCACGGATCGACCCTGCTGGACCTTCTCAGGCGCTCGGGGAGCCAGAGGACGGAGAGACCGGGGAACGGCGAAATTTTCAAGTGCGTTTTCGACACCCGCGCAGATTTCGAGCACTGCCTGGCGTTTGAAACCCTGTAGTCGATAGGAGGAATTATGAGCGTAGGCGCCATAGCGGGGCTGATAGCGGCTATAGCCTTCGCCGTCATCGCGGGCGTCCTGATTTACCCTATGGTTCGCCTGGGTAGGCTTTTCGACGCGATTGCAAAGACAGTGGAAGACGCGGGCAACGAAGTGGTGCCGGTCATAAAGCAGGGCAACGAGGCCGTAGGGGAAATAAACAAGACCCTGTCGGACGTGAACTCCATAACCGACTCGGTTAAGTACACCGCCCAGAACGCGGCGGCGCTGGGGAACCTGTACACCTCCCTGCTGGGCAAGCCCATCATCAAGGCCGCATCCTTCCTCTACGCCCTCAAAAAGACCTCGTCTTCCTTCATGAAAGGCAAGGGCAAAAAGTCGGCGGAGGGCAAAAAGTGAAGAAGCTCTTCTACCTCTCCCTGGGGGTGGCGATAGGGGTGATCATGGTCTCCAAGGCTAGGGCCTACGTGAAAAGCAGCCTGCCGGACAAGGCCTCCTCCTTCCTCTTCCCCGACGAGGAGAGCCTCCCCGCCTCCACCCTGCAGGCCCTCCTGCAGGAATTTTCGAGCGCCATGGAGGAGAAGGAAAAACAGCTGGCCGATAAGTTTTTGAACAAGTAAGGCGAAGTCCCCATGAAAACAAGCGAGATTGCAGACAGATTTCTGAACTACTTTGAAAAGCGCGGGCACTTGGTGAAGCCTTCCGCCTCCCTGGTGTCCTCCAACCCCACCACCCTCTTCACGATAGCGGGCATGATCCCCTTCATCCCCTACCTTCTTGGAGAGCAGAGGCCCGAGTCCAATAGGATGGCCAGCCTGCAAAAGTGCGTGAGGACGCTGGATATCGACGAAGTGGGCAAGACCACCCGCCACGGCACCTTCTTTCAGATGCTCGGCAACTTCTCCTTCGGGGACTACTTCAAGAAAGAGGCCATAGGCTGGGCCTGGGACCTTTTGACGGGGAGCCTGGAAGAGGGCGGGTACGGCCTGGATCCCGACAGGCTCTTTATCACGGTCTTTAAAGACGATTTGGAATCCGGAGAGATCTGGAGGTCCCTTGGCGTAAGGGAAGGCCACATCCAAAAGCTCGGGATGGAGGACAACTTCTGGACGACGGGAGGGCCCGGGCCCGGAGGCCCCTGCTCCGAGATCTTCCTGGACCAGGGCGAGGAGTTCGGGGAAGCTTCGGGCCCTGCCGGAAACGACAGGCGCTACATAGAGATTTGGGACCTCGTATTTGAAAACTACGAAGTCGACAACGTCCAGTCCAAGACGAACCTGCACATAGCCGGAGAGCTCAAAAACAAGAACATAGACACCGGCATGGGCCTAGAGAGGCTCAGCTACCTTTTGAACGGGAAAAAGAACATATACGAAACGGACGAGCTGTTCCCCGTGATAGAGGCTACCGAGATCCTCTCGGGCAGGAAATACGGATCCGACGCCTTTTCAGACACCCATATGCGGATAGTGGCCGACCACGTCAGGAGCGCCATGATGATCATGGCAGACGGGGTAAAGCCCTCGAACCTCGCCAGGGGGTACGTTTTAAGACGGCTCCTGCGCCGGTCGGTGAGGTCCCTGACCCTCCTCGGAGCCCCAGAGAGGGCGCTCCTTCCGGAGCTTTTGGAAGTGTCTGAAAAGGCGATGAAGGAAGAGTACCCGGAGCTTGAAGAAAAGATCTCCTCCATCCAGGCGGAAGCCGAAAAGGAGGAAGAGACCTTCAGGCGCACCCTGGACCGGGGGAGCGACATGCTCTCTTCCGCCATAAGCCGGGCGAAGGCCGAGACAAAGGAAAAGATCGACGGCAAGGACGCCTTCCAGCTCCACGACACTTTCGGCTTCCCGATAGAGCTCACCCGGGAAATCGCCAGGGAGAGCGGCCTCGAAGTTGACGAAGAGGGCTTCAAGGCGCAGATGGCCATACAAAAAGGCCGCGCCCGCCAGGACGCCGTCAACAAGAGACACAACGTGGACGTGTCGGTGTACGACGAGGCGAAAAAGAGGTTGGAATCCGAGCAGAAGTTCATGGGCTACGAGACGCTCTCCTCCCCCGGGACCGTCCTTGAAATCCTCTCGGAAAAGGGCCCCGTGGAAAAGGCCTTCAAGGGGGAGATGGCCGATCTCGTCCTGGATTCTTCCAGCTTCTACTTCGAGCGCGGGGGGCAGCTCGCCGACAGGGGAGAAATCGTGTCCCCCACGGGGGTGTGCGAAGTGCTCGACGTGCAGCAGCCCGTCAAGGGGCTCACGGTCCACCACTGCCGCGTGGAAGAAGGGGAGGTGGAAGCCGGACAGAGGGTGGAGACCCTGGTGGACGCGGAGAGGAGGGCGGCTTTGGCCAGGAGCCACACCGCCACCCACATCCTCCACCGCGCCATACGCGAGGTGATGGGCCCTGACGCCGTGCAGAGCGGAAGCGTGGTCGATGCGGACTACCTGAGCTTCGACTACAAGTCGGGCAGGGCCCCCACCAAAGAGGAGCTCTTCTCCATAGAGAGGCTGGTCAACATGAAGATCATGGAGGACCTGCCGGTCAGCGCCGAAGAGATGCCCCTCGAAAAGGCGATAGAAGAAGGGGCGATGCACCTCTTTTCAGACAAGTATTCGCCGATAGTGAGGGTAGTGTCAATCGGGGAAGACGGCTGGAGCCGGGAACTTTGCGGGGGGACGCACCTCTCTTCCACCGGCCGCGCCGGGCAGTTCGTCATAGTCTCGGAGTTTTCCAACGGGGCCGGGATCCGCCGGATTGACGCGCTGGTCGGAAAGAAGGCCTACCTTCAAAACCACCTGAACCACCAGACGGTCAAGGGCCTCGCCTCCGCCATGGGCTGCCTCCCCCAGGAGCTCGAGACCCGCGCCGCCTCCCTCCTTTCCAACCTCAAGAGCGCGGAAAAGGAACTTTCCTCCTTCAAGGAAGAGAAGGTGGAAGAAAAGGTGAAGGCCCTGGCCGCCTCCGGAAAGTCGGCCTTTGTGGAGGACATGGGCAAAGACGTCACGATAGACCTCCTAAGGAAGGCCGCGACCAGCTTCATCTCCAAGATCCAGAACCGTCCGGCCTGCTGCTTCTTCTACGGAATATCGGTTTCGGCTCCCGTGGTAGTGGCGGCCGCAAACAAACAGGCGGTGGCGGAAGGGGTCAAAGCCAACGAGCTCGTAAAAGCCTTCTGCACGGCCATAAAGGGCGGCGGCGGCGGAAGCGCCTCCTTCGCCCAAGGCGGCGGGAAAGAAGGCCAGAACGTCGGGGACGGGGTAAAAGCCGTAAAGGAGAGGCTGGAGGCCCTCAAAGCCTGATGAAGTGCATGGGGGTGGATCTGGGCCGGAAGCGCATAGGCCTGGCCTTGGGGGAGAGCGACTCCCTGATGGCATGGCCGTTTAAAACCGTGGATGCCGGAGGGGATCCCTTCTTTGCCTTGGACGAAGTGGCAGAAATCGCCGTAGAGGAAAAAGTCGGCCTCGTGGCCGTGGGGCTCCCTTTGAACATGGACGGATCCTTGGGGCCCTCCGCCAGGGCCGCTTTGCGCTGGAAAGAGGCCTTTGAAAAGATGGTGCCCTGCAGGGTGGAGGCGACGGACGAAAGGCTGACGACGATGAGCGCCCACAGGGAGCTTGAATCTATGGGCATGAGGGCGAACCGCCACATGCGGGTGGTAGACCAGCTCTCGGCCGTAATGATCCTTCAGTCCGCGATGGAGAGGGAAGGGGGAAGGAAAAGTGCCGGATCCGGACAGTGACGAAGAGGAGCCGGACGGGGCGCCCTGTCCCACTGAAGAACCGGATTCGGATTCCGACCAGGAAGGGGCCGAAGGGGAAGGGGAAGCCCTCGACGACTTCCAGCTTTTCGAGCAGGAAGCGGGAATAAGCGCCGAGGGCTCCTCCAAGAGCCGCTGGGAGCGGAGGCAGGACAAAAAGGCCAAAAAGCGGAAGATTATAACCATCTGCATCATCTGCGCCGTCTTCGCCATAGTCGTAGTGGCCGGGGGAGTCGCGACCAGCCGCTTTGGGGGAGGCCTGTTTTCATGGTTCGGCAACGCCGTGGACTCCGACTATTCCGGGCCCGGATACGGCTCCGTAGACTTCACGATAAACCCCGGAGAAGGGACGAGCCAGATAGCCCAGGGCCTGGTCAAAGCCGGGATCGTGGCCTCCGTGAACGGGTTTGTGAACGCCGTGGAATCCAGCAACGACTCCCAGGCGCTCCAGCCCGGCACTTTTGCCCTCAAGTACCGCATGAGCTCCAACGAGGTCATTTCCATAATCACCGACCCCTCCAAGGCCATGGGGATGCTGGTGTTTACAAGCGCCATGAGGGCCTCCGACATGATCCCCACCCTCCTCAAGTACACTTCATGGACCAAGCAGGAAATAGAGGCGGCGCTGGACGGCGGAGGCAAGGGGATCCTTCCGGCCGAGGCTGGGGGGAGCTTTGAAGGGTGGCTCCAGCCCGGCACCTATGACCCCAAGAGCTACCAGAATATAGACGGCCTTTTGAAGGCCATGGTCGATGCCAGGATTTCCGCCCTAAATTCGCTGGGAGTCCCGCAGGGGGGGCAGCGGGAGAAAATCCTCAAAATCGCCTCCATCATCGGCCAGGAGGTCAACCAGCAGCAGTACTACGGGAAAGTGTCAAGAGTAATCTACAACAGGCTCTCCCAGCATATGGTCCTCGGCATGGACAGCGTCATAGCCTACGGGTTCGGGGTCCAGGCCAAAGACCTCACAGAGTCCATGCTCACCGATGCCTCCAACCCCTACAACGACAGGATGCACCAGGGGCTCCCCCCCACCCCCATAAGCAATCCGGGGCCCGAAATGATAAAGGCTGCCATGAACCCCACGCCCGGAAACTGGATCTACTTTGTCACCGTGAACCTAGACACGGGGGAGACGTACTTCACCGACAGCGAACAGCAGTTCCAGGCCTACAAGGCCCAGTATGAGAAGTGGCAGGCGGCCAACCCGTCCGTGTGAGGCCTGAAAGGGCTTTTCTCCTCCGGTGGTAAAATGAAATTCCATGGTTACAGAAAACAGTGGGCATATAACTAAACAAATCTTTGTAATCGGCGGAGTAGTTTCATCCCTCGGAAAGGGCATAACTTCTTCATCTCTAGGCAGGCTCCTGCGCAGCCGGGGCGTCAGGGTCCTGCAGCAAAAGCTGGATCCCTACATGAACGTGGATCCGGGAACCATGAACCCCTTCCAGCACGGGGAAGTGTACGTCACCGAAGACGGGGCCGAGACCGACCTCGACCTCGGGCACTATGAAAGGTTCCTCGGCACCCCCCTCTCCCAGAAGGCGTCCGTCAGCTCCGGGCAGATCTACCAGGAAGTGTTGAGGAAGGAGAGGGCCGGAGAATACCTGGGCGAGTGCGTCCAAGTCATCCCCCACGTCACCGACGAAATAAAGCGCAGGATGCGCTCCCAGGCCGGGGAAGACGTCGACGTCATAATCACTGAAATCGGCGGCACCATAGGGGACATAGAGTCCCTGGCGTTCATGGAGGCGGCCAGGCAGGTGTGCCAGGAGATAGGGCATGAAAACTGCATGTTCATCACGGTCTCCCTCGTCCCCTACCTCAAGGCCCCCAAAGAGTTCAAGACCAAGCCCACCCAGCAGGCGGTGATGCTTTTGAGGCGCGAGGGCGTGAGCCCGGACGCGATAGTGCTGCGCTCTGAGCTTCCGCTCCCCGAATCCATAAAGGAGAAGGTGGCGCTCATGTGCGGCGTCGAGGAAAAGGGCGTGATATCCTGCCCGGACGCCGAAAACATCTACATGGTCCCCGAGATGCTCCACGAAGAGGGGTTGGATTCCTTCGTAATAGGGCGCCTTGGCCTCAAGGCCCACGAGCTCGAGTGGGGAGAGTGGGCGGACCTCATGGACGCCATTTCCCACCTCAAGGGATCGGTCGAAATTGCGATAGTGGGCAAGTACGTAGACCTTCCGGACGCCTACCTTTCCGTAGTCGAATCGGTGAAGGCCGCGGGCTTTGGAGACAGGGTGAACGCCAAGATCCGCTGGGTTGACGCCGACGAGTGCACGGACGACGAAAAAATCGCCTCCCTCCTCAAAGGCTGCGACGGGCTTATAATCCCCGGAGGCTTCGGCAAGAGGGCCGTGGACGGGATGATAAGGACCCTGAAGTGGGCCAGGGAGAACAACTTCCCCGCCCTGGGGATATGCCTCGGCCTCCAGTGCATGGTGATAGAGTACGCCAAGGACGTTTTGGGCCTGAAGGACGCCTCTTCGACCGAGTTCAACCCCGACACCTCCAACCCCGTGATAGCCACGATGGAGGAGCAGAAGGCCGTAATAGCCGGCCAGAAGGACATGGGGCACACCATGCGCCTGGGCAGCTACCCCGCGACGCTCAAGGAGGGCACCAAGGCCTACTCGCTCTACGGCAAGAAGGACATCCAGGAGAGGCACAGGCACAGGTACGAGGTGAACTCCGCCTATAAGAAGGCCCTCGAGGACGCCGGGCTCACCATTTCCGGAACCAGCCCCGACGGGGAGCTGACGGAGTTCGTGGAAGTGACGGGCAACCTCTTCTACGTGGGCACCCAGGCCCACCCCGAGATGAAGAGCCGCCCCTACGCCCCCCACCCCCTCTTCAAGGGGCTCGTGGACGCGGCAATCGTGCACAAAAAGGTGAGGGAGGACAAGTAACCCCCTCCAAGATCCAACCCTAGGGAGGAAAAATGGATCCCAGCTCCTCCGGAAAAAAGACGAACCCTGAAAAGATCGAGCAGGACAGCCGCCTGATTTCTCAATTCGGGGACTACGGCTACGGCTGGCACGATCTGGACCCGGAGGGCCGGGAGGCCCCGCGGGGCATAAGCGAAGAAACGGTGAGGCGCATCTCCCGGGACAAGGGCGAGCCCGAATGGATGCTGGATCTTCGGCTGAAGGCCTACAGGGCGTTTGAAAAGAGGCCGACGCCCGAATGGGGCGTGGATCTGAGTTCTCTGGATTTCGGGGAGTTCAAGTACTACGTAAAGGCTTCCGACCGGGTCGCCGCCTCATGGAGCGAAGTGCCCGAAAGCATACGTGACACTTACGAGAAGCTGGGGATACCGGAAGCGGAAAAAAAGCGCCTCGTGGCCGGGGTCGCGGCCCAGTACGAATCCGAAGTCGTGTACAACTCCATTAGAAAAGAGCTCTCCGAAAAGGGAGTGGTCTTCCTAGACACCGACACCGGCCTGAAGGAATACCCGGAGCTCTTTAAAAAGTACTTCGGAACCGTGGTGGGGTTTGACGACAACAAGTTTGCGGCCCTAAACACCGCCGTCTGGAGCGGGGGATCCTTCGTGTATGTGCCCAAAGGGGTTAGGGTGGAGATCCCGCTTCAGGCGTACTTCAGGATAAACACGCCCAACATGGGCCAGTTTGAAAGGACCCTGATCATCACCGACGAGGGATCCTACGTCCACTACGTGGAAGGGTGCACGGCCCCGATCTACGCCACAGACTCCCTCCACGCGGCCGTGGTCGAAATTGTGGTGGAGCCTGGAGCCGCCTGCAGATACACCACCATCCAGAACTGGTCAACCAATGTCTACAACCTGACCACCCAGAGGGCCCTGGTAAAAAAGGACGGGGAGATGGAATGGGTCGACGGGAACATCGGCTCCAAAGACACCATGAAGTACCCCTCCTGCATCCTTTCGGGCCCGGGGGCCAAGGGGTCGGTCCTGTCTTTGTCTTTGGCCGGAAAAGGGCAGGTCCAGGACACCGGGGCCAAGATGATCCACCTAGCCCCGAAGACTTCTTCCACCATCGTGGCCAAGTCCATCTCCCGGCAGGGCGGAAGGTGCGCATACAGGGGGCTGGTCAAAGTCGTGAAAGGGGCCGAGGGGTGCAAGTCCTCGGTCAGTTGCGACACCCTGCTCGTAGACGACGTCTCCCGCTCCGACACCTACCCCACTATGGATATCTCCGAGAACCGTGTGGAGATGAGCCACGAGGCGACGGTGTCTAAAATCTCATCCGACCAGCTCTTCTACCTGCAGAGCCGGGGGATTGGGGAAAAAGAGGCGGAGGCGATGATAGTCAGGGGGTTTATAGAGCCCGTGTCAAACGAGCTGCCGATGGAGTACGCCCTCGAACTCAACCGCCTCATAGAGCTGCAAATGGAAGGAGCCGTGGGATGAGGGCAGATGACGGGCTTTTCGAGCCCGAAGGTAGGGCGTCCTTCAATCCGGCCGACTTCGGGGGCCTGGAGAAAAAGGAAGAGTGGAAGTACGCCCACTTGGAGGAAGTGTGCGGCTTTGCGGAAGCTTTTGAGCCTTCAAATTCTTCCCGGGTCCTTTTAAACGGATCCGATGCACCTGAGGGGGAGGCGGAAAAGCTCCTGACGCCCCGGGACAGGGTCGAAGCCGCGGGCTTTTCTTCCGTAGGGCGCGCCTTCCCCATCCGGATGCCGGAGGGGAAATCGGAAATCAAGGTCGTAAACGAAGGCCCGCGGGATGCGGTTTTCCTCTCCCTGGATTTCGGGGAGGGGGGAAAGTCGGATGCGCTCCTGTCTTTTGAGGGCGCAGGCGAGGGCGTTTACTTTTTGGACGTGAAGGCGGGGGAAGGGAGCGAAGCCTCCCTCACAGTCCTCTGCCGTGGCGGGGGCAAAAAGTTTGTGTACGACTCTACCAGGATCGCCCGGGATGCCAAAGCGAAAAGAAACCTCGTGTGCCTGGGGGGGGAATTTGTCAGGTACTCTTCCGGAGCCTACTTTGCGGGGCCCGGAGGGGAGGCGGAAATGAACGGCGTCTACTTTTCATCCGGGAAAAACTACATAGAGTGCAGGGTCAGGGTGGCGCATGCCGTTCCGGGGTGCAAATCCAGAGTATCCTATAGAGGGGCCCTTTTGGGCGCGGAAGCCAGGAGCGCATGGGTAGGGGAGAGCATCATAGGAAAAGGGGGGCAGGGAAGCGACTCTTACGAGCTCAACAAGAACTTCGTGCTGACCCCCGGCGCCAAATCCTTTTCCGAGCCGCAGCTCGAAATCAAAAACGGGGACATTCTCTCTGCCGGCCACTCAAGCTCCGTGGGCTACTTCGATCCGGACCAGCTCTTCTACCTCCGCTCCCGCGGAATCGGGGAGGAAGAAGCCAAAAAAATGATTATCTCCGGCTTTTTTGACGAGCTCCTTTTGCAAATGGGATCTGAAGAAGCCGAGAGGGAGTTTAAGGACTTTTGCAGAAAGGCGGGGGTGCGGGATGGCGCACAAGCTTGAAGTGAAAGATTTCAAAAGTTCTGTGGAGACCAAAGAGGGCCCAAAAGAAATCCTGAAAGGGGTAAACCTCGAGGCCTCTTCAGATGAAATCCACGTACTCATGGGCCCCAACGGATCCGGCAAGTCGACACTCGCTTACAGCCTCATGGCCCACCCCGATTACGCGACCTCCGGATCCGTAAGGCTCGACGGTACAGAGCTCGAGCTTTTGACCCCTGACGAACGCGCGAAAGAAGGGCTTTTTCTGGGCATGCAGTACCCTGTGGAAGTGCCCGGAGTGCCCCTGGCAAACTTCCTCAGGACCTCGCTCAAGGCTTTGAAAGGCGAGGCTCCCTCCATCAGGAACTGGCCCGGCATTTTGAAGGGGTACATGGAGAGGCTGAAGATGGACCCCCAGTTCGCCTTCAGGAACGTAAACGAGGGCTTCAGCGGAGGGGAGAAAAAGAGGGCGGAAATACTCCAGCTTGAAGTCCTGAAGCCAAAGTTCGCAATCCTGGACGAGATAGATTCGGGGCTGGATGTGGACGCCCTGAGGATTGTGAGCGAAGGGATCTGCCGCAGCCACGAGGAGGGGTGCGGGATAATCCTCATCACCCATTACGCCAGGATTCTAAAGTACGTGCCCCCCGACTTCGTGCACCTCTTCTACAAGGGGAAAATCGCCCTTAGCGGCGGCAAAGATCTTGCAGACAGGATTGAAGAGGAGGGGTACGACAAGCTGATCGGGAGCCTTGCTTGAGCGCCCGAAATCTTTTCCCCTTCTTCTCCGCCAACCCGGAATTGGCCTACCTCGACTCGGCCGCCACGAGCCAAAGGCTCGGGTCTGTCATAGAAAAAGAAAGGGACTTTTCGTCTGGCTTTAACGCCCCTATCCACAGATCCGCCTACTCTTTGGCCTTCAAGGCCACGGAGGAATTTGAAGGCGTGCGCAAAAAGACGGCCTCGCTTTTGGGGGCCCGGGCCGAAGAGGTCGTCTTCTCCTCTTCCGCTACGGCGGCCTTCAACCTTCTTGCCAACTCCCTGGGATATGTCGAAGATCCCGAAAGCCCGCTCTTTATAGGGGAGGGGGACGAAATACTCCTCTCCCGCTCCGAGCACAATTCCGTGCTCCTCCCCTTCCAAGAGCTGGCCCGAAGGCGCGGGGCGCGCCTCAAGTTCCTGCCCATGACGGAGGAGGGCGAGGTTTGCGGCTGGAAAGAAGCCATAGGGGAAAAGACGAAGGTTGTAGCCGTCTCCAGGCTTTCCAACGTCACCGGGGCTTTCGCGCCCGTCTCGGAAATATCCGAAGAGTCCCACAGGGCGGGGGCGATAGTGGTAAGCGACCTATGCCAGGCCCTCGCCCATGAAAGGACGGACGTCAAAGCCATGGGCATAGACTTTGCGGCCTTTTCGGCCCACAAGGTCTTTGGGCCCACGGGGCTGGGCTTCCTGTACGGAAGAAAGCCCCTCCTGGACCTCCTCCCCCCGAGCTTTTTCGGAGGTTCCATGGTGGAAAGCGCATGGGAGGACAGGAGCGCCGTCTACAAGAAGGCGCCATGGAAATTCGAGGCAGGCACCCAACCCGTCTCCCAGGCCATAGCCTTCGAGCCTGCACTAGATTTCCTCCAAAACCGAAAAGAGGAGGAAGCAGCCCTGACGCGCCTCCTCCTTGAGGCCTCGTCCATTCCGGGGGTGAAAATCCTGGGCCCCTCCTCTTTCAAAAACCGGGCGCCCATACTCTCCTTTGCGGTCGATGGGGTGCATCCGCACGACGTGGCCCAGTTTATGGACGCAAACGGGGTTGCCGTGCGCTCGGGCCACCAGTGCGCCCAGATTCTCCACAGGTCTTTCGGCTTCCCCTCCTCCACTAGGGCCTCTCTCTCCGTTTACAGCGAAACGTGGGAAGTCGACAGGTTCCTGGATCTGCTTTCAAGAGTCCGGCCCTACTTTTTGAAAGGGGAATGATGGAAGATCTTTCAAACCTCTACCGGGAAGTCATCCTAGAGGCGTCTAGGGAGGCGCACGGGAGGACTGAGAACCTGGAAGGCGGCCTTGTGGCATCATCTTCCCACTGCGCTTACGCTTCTGGCTTCAACCCCTCCTGCGGGGACGAAGTGGAAATGAAGGTGGAAATGGAAGGCGGAGATATAAAAGCGGTGGCATGGAAGGGCGAGGGGTGCGCCATATGCACGGCGTCCCTCTCTATAATGACGGACCTTGTGCAGGGAAAGAGCCGGAAAGAGGCCCTCAATCTGTATGAAGACTTTCTAAGGCTCATGGACGGCCGGGGGAAGGGAGAAGCCCCCGAAAGCCTGAAAGACGCCGCGGCCTTCAGCGGAGTGGCTAAGTTCCCCATGCGGATAAAGTGCGCGCTCTTAGGCTGGACCACGCTGAAGGAAGCGCTGGAGGAGGCGGGGGAATGACGGCGCCTTCCTCTTTCAAGAACGCGGGGAAAAATCCCACAAGGACCGAGCTCATGGCCCCGGATGAAGAAAAAATGGGGCTGGCAAAAAGGGTGCTTGAAAGACTCGGGGAGATCATAGATCCCGAAATCGGGATAGACCTTGTAAGCCTGGGGCTTGTGTACAAGGTGGAGATAGACGAGCTTAAAAGGGCGATTGTCACCATGACCCTGACGACCCCCCTCTGCCCACTGACAGACTCGATAGAGACAGAGATATCGCACGCCCTCTATGGGACTGTTTCCCAGTTCAAGGTGGAGTGGACCTTTGAGCCACTTTGGAGCGTGGAAAACATTTCGCCCGAAGGGGTGGAACAGCTCAGATCACTCGGAGCCGGAATCTAATCCGCATTGCCGTTTGCCACGAGGCTTTGGCTTATGGAGAGCTTGCCGTGGACTGTGACCCCGGAAGTTTTGGGAACGTCCAGGGAGAAATCGGCGGATGAAAGCGTGGTCATCCACTCCCTGCCAAGGTCTATTGAGGGAGAGGAGAGCGCGACATCCTGCGCCGCATTCTCTACGAGGGCGTTCCAGTTAAGGTATCCCCTATAAGCCCCGGTCAAGGGCGCCACCTTCCCCATGGCGCTTCCCGCATTGGCCAAAGAGAGGGTGGTAAGGGGCAGGTAGAGGAAGTCCCCTTGGGGGACGGCGCCCTCATTCTGTCCGGCAGAGACGAGGGATGCTTCGCCGTCTACCGGATCTACCACGGATTTGTCTTCCAAAATCTCCACGGCCCCGGCCTTGCCGTCTTCGTTTGTGAGCAGCTCCAGAGAGTAGGAGGTGGGCTCGGGTTTTTTGTAAGGAGTCCCGGGGAACATCGCGCTCCAGCCCTTGGAATCCCATTGATAGAGCTCGCTTGCTTCTTGGGATGCGCTTCCGGAAAGGTCGGAAAAATCTACGCCGCTTCCGGAAAGGTACTGAAACACCGTCACCTTTCCGCCTTCAAAGTAGAAGGCCTGGCTTATGGAGGTGGAAGGTGAAGGCGCTGCGGAAAGAAACCAGATCCCGCCCTTCTTGAAAGCCCTTGACATCGCCCCCGGAGCGGCGGAAACGTCGGAGGCCGGGGAAGCCTGTTTTGAAGAGGAAGCCGCCTGTGAATGAGAATTTCCACAGGCGGCGAGAGAGAATAGGATCAGCACGCAAGAAGCGGCCGCCAGCAGGGCCTTGGCCGCAGATTTTTTCTTCGTCAGCATTTTTCCAAATTAGCAAAAACTGCAGGAAAATCTATTGAAATTTACCTCCTCAAGCTTTTATTGTTTTTTGATGAAAATCTTCCCTCTAGGAGATCGCGATCACAATAATTCAACTTGAATATCCAAAGGAGAGTAGATGAGAACCTTTTCTCTTACAACAAACGAACAGAAAAATGCCTCGAATAACCTCTAAGGTTATAAATTCGTTTCGCACCTTTCTTTGCACGTTTCCCTGTATGCCACAAATCCTTTCTGAAATACCCGATAATTACCCATTGAGGGAGGACTGGAGAAGGTGGAGCCACGGAAGGTGCTCAAGGACGCTCCCACAGATGAATTTAGGGCTGTTTTGGAGAAAACTTTTTATAAGCAAAGAGAGTGACTTTTGGTATTAGAAGATAGGGTTCTAATCTGCTTGTTCTTTGCCGATTATTGGTATAGAGGAGGAAAAGATGATTAATTCGTCTCTCATAAAATTGATATCTGGAAGTGATACTGATCTCGTTCGAACTCTTAGAGATAAGTTTCCTGATCTATTTACTAGTGATAGTAGGTATAAAGAAAGAACAGAAGCTTGCATACTCAAGCTCAAGAACGACTTAGCGCGTGCTAAAAAAGCGTCTCTTCCAAAGCTACCAAGTAATTTTGAGTTTCTGCCTGAATTAATAGGGGTTCTAAGACGAGATGATATTCTTTTAACCCCTAGCTTTTCTCTACCGTTGCAAAAATATCTTGTTTCACCGTGTCATGCTATTTCGACTAGGGATCGTCTCCTTATACTTCCCGCTGAATTTCTTAATCCTATCAGTGCACTCGGGAAAGAGCATTTTATTATCAAGTGTGGATCGCCCTCCATTTTTTACAAGGACTATGCTGTCTACAGGTCCCGCATGGTTGCTGCAAACAGCCGCTATTTTTCAAATCGCTTTCTTCCACCTACTGAATTGCGTGGAGCCGGTCATCGCCAACCTGGGGCGTTGGATTTATTCCCTTTGCCTCAACTGGACACAGCGACAAGTGCAAAATTAGAGAAGTATGGTGAACAGCTCTATCAGGAAGATTGGAAAGCTATTTTAAGCAATCGTTCTATTCCAGTAGAAAAACTTTGCAATCCGGACTCAAGTTCTCCTAGTGGCGTGCTTCTGCAACAGATCGATCAAGTTATAGATTCTCTCTATAGTCTTTCCAGTCCTGATTTCAACAGTAGAAAGCAGGCTCTTCTAAAGCTTTATGCCCATAAAACGCGACTTCTTGATGGTTTAAACCTCCTATAATGTCCACAAAAGGCTGTCCGGAATTTTGATTTCTGAACTTTGATTTTTACGTTTTATACACTGTCAAAACAGGCTTGAATCCGCCCTAGAAGCCAAAATCCGGGGACTTCCAAAAAAATCGGAATTTGCCTCAGGAAAAATTTGCCCACGAAATTATTAAAATTTCCTGTATCTTTAAGTTTCTACTACTATAGAGTCTATGGATCAGCAAATCGTTAAGCAGTATACTACGCCTTTGCCCCAGCCAATCGACAGCGACAAAAGCATTTTTGAACTCGTAAAGGGCAGGGCCGAGCGCCTGCCGGATACGCCCCTCATGTGCTACAAAGAGGGGGGCAAATGGATCGGTTTCAACGGTGTGCAATTCAGGGATCTGGTGGTCAGGCTCGCCAAAGGCTTTCTCGGAAAGGGTATCCGCAAGGGGGACGCGGTAGCCATCTTTTCCCACACCAGCTGGGAGTGGGTGGCTCTGGACGCATCCCTGCTGGCGATAGGGGCCGTAGTAGTCCCGGTATACGAGACGAACTCCTCCGCCCAGGTAAAGCAGATCTTCAACGATTCGGGGGTCGCCTACGCGTTTGCGGAAAATGTAGATCTGAGATCCAAGATAGAGTGCGTGAAGGCGGAGATTCCTTCCCTCAAAGAGGCTTTCACCATAGGGGAAGGCGCGCTGGCCGCTATAGAGGCCTTCGGAAAGAATGTCACCGACGAAGAGTTTGCCGAAGCGGCCGGGAAGGTCAGAGGGGAGGATACGGCGACCATCGTCTACACCTCCGGATCCACCGGAACCCCCAAGGGGGCGGAGCTCACCCACTCGAACTTTGTTTTCGCCGCCCTTTCGGGCACCCAGTACATCCCCCGCGCCTGCAACATCCCAGACAGGCGCATCCTGATGTTTTTGCCCCTGAGCCACGTATTTGCCAGGTATATGGAGATGCTGGCTTTCGCGGGCACCCTGCAGATGGGGCTGACCTCCGACTTTACTACCATCATCCAGGACTTCCAGTCCTTTAAGCCCACACTCCTTTTGGCCGTTCCCAGGATCTTCGAGAAGGTCTACAATGCCGCCAGCCAGAAGGCCGGCACGGGCTATGCCGGACACGTCTTCGCCAGGGCGGCCAGGCTCGCCCGCCTCTGGAGCGAAAGGGAGCAGGAGGGAAAGAGCCTGGGGCTAAGCGACAAGGTCCGCTACTCCCTCTACAAAAAGCTCGTCTACTCCAAGATCCTCGAAGTCTTTGGGCCTAACGCGGACTTCTGCATCACGGGCGGGGCGCCCATAGACCCCTCCCTGGCGCATTTCTTTGCCGGGATAGGCATGCCCCTTTTGAACGGGTACGGAATGACCGAGACCTGCGGCCCCGTCACGGTCGAAACCCCCACCAACAGGAGGATCGGAACCGTCGGCGCCCCGCTTTGCGGCATGACCGTAGGCATTGCCGAAGACGGAGAGATCTGCATAAAGAGCCGCAGCGTCATGAAAAAGTACCACAACATGGAAGAGGCCACAGAGGAATCCCTCGTGGACGGCTGGTTCCACACCGGGGACGTTGGCGATATCGACGACGCGGGGAGGCTTTCCGTCACCGACAGGAAGAAGGAGCTCATCATCACGGCCGGAGGCATCAATGTGGCGCCCGCCCCCCTGCAGGCGAGGGTGGAGTGCTGCCCCGTCGTGGCCCAGTGCCTGGTAATCGGAAACAACAGAAGGTTCGTATCCGCCCTGGTGACGCTGGACCTGGAGGACGTGAACCAGTGGCTGGAATCCAAGGGCCTCGCACCCTGCAAGGATCTGAAGGAAGCCAGCGAAAACCCGGTGGTAAGAAGCGAAGTCCAAAGCGCGGTGGACGCCGCCAACAAGACCGTTTCGAGGGCCGAATCCATAAGGAAGTTCGTAATCCTTCCAGGAGAGTTCACCCCCGAAAACGGGATGCTGACGGTGTCCTTAAAGGTAAGGCGCAAGCAGGTGGAGGCCCACTACAAGGACGTGATAGAGTCCATCTACAAGGCTCCCGCGCCCAAAAAACAGAATTAGCTTAGGCTGCCAGGCCCGAGAGCCTGGAGACGAGCATGTCCAAAAACTGCTCTTTTTTCACCCTGACGCTCACCCGGGTCTTCTTTACCGGATCCGAGAGCCTCGAAAGATCCCCTATAGTCCTCCCGCGCAGCGGGGGCTCGGTCTCGACCATAAGGTTTATGGGCAGGCACTCCACGAGGTCGGGGCATATCGCCACCCCCACGGCCAGAGGATCGTGCAGGCCGCAGCCCCCGAGCCCCGGGGCCGTGACCTCGTAGGCCTTTATGTAGTAATCAGTGACGTATGCCAGGAACCTTCCCCTGGAAGTCCCCAGGGCCCTCCACTTGGCGGTTTCCCGCGTTGTGAGGAGTGTTTGCAAAGTGACATCCAGCCCTACCATGGTGCAGTCTATGTGCTTTACGACGTAGTCGGCGGCGTCGGGGTCCTGGTTGATATTGGCCTCGCTCCAGGGGGAGACGTTGCCCGGGTCGGTCAGGGCCCCTCCCATGAAGACCACCCTGCCTATAAGCGAGCTTATGGAGGGGTCCTTCTGCAGGGCGGCCGCGAGGTTTGTGAGGGGGCCCGTGGGGATGTAGATGAGGTCCTCCTTGTACTCGTGCGCGGCGCGGATGATGAAGTCTATGCCGTCCTCCTCCTCGGGCGCCCTTTCGGAATCTTCGATCTGGCATTCCCCTATCCCGTTTTTGCCGTGGATGAAGGAGGAGATTTCCATAACCTCGAAAGAATCCTTATTCAGGGCGTGCTCGAGCCCGCGGTAGACCTTGACGCTTTTGCCAAAAAGATCGGTTATGGCCAGATCGTTCCTCAGCCCCTGGTCCATGTACACGTTCCCGTAGGTCCCGACAATGCCTATGAGCTCCACTTCCGGGCTGGACATGGCCAAAGACATCGCCAAGGTGTCGTCAATGCCGGTGTCGAGGTCGAGTATAAGCTTCTTCATTTTTTGCCCCCTACTTTCAAATTTGCAATGTCTTTTGCCACCATATTCCAGAATTTTTCGGTGTCGAGGGAAAGCCCCACCTGGGTGCGGCAGTCCTTAGGGGCCTGGGCGCGCAGGTCCGCCACGGTCATCCCACAGGTGATTTCCCCCTTCGTCTCCACCGACACCGGGCACTTTACGGTTTTGACTACGGAGGGATCCAGCGCGTAGGCGACGGCGCACGGGTCGTGGGTGGGGGGATCCGGGAAGCACTCTTCGTCCTTGTAGGACTCCCTGAAGAAGTCCATGAGGCCGTTTACCACCTCCGAAAGGCCGGGGTTGGCGGCGGCAAGCTTTTCCTGTACCCCCCTTGTGCATATGGCCTGGTGGGTCACGTCAAGGCCTATCATCGTTATGGGCCACTCCCTCTCGAAGACTACCTTGGCGGCCTCGGGGTCGGTGTAGGCGTTGAATTCGGCCACGGGGGTGACGTTGCCCGTGTGCACGGCCCCCAACATCATGATGACTTCCTTCACCCTGCTGCAGATCTTGGGCTCAAGCAGCGCGGCCAGGGCGATGTTGGTCAAGGGGGCGGTTGTAATCAGGGTGACGTACTTGTCGGGGTGCCCCATCACCGTCCTGACTATTTCGGCTGCGGCGTCGGTCCCCGCCACTTCGCTCTTCGGCGGCTCCAGCTTCACCCCGTCGAGCCCGGATTCTCCGTGAATGTATCCCGCCCACTTGGGGGCCTTCACGAGCGGCGTGGGAGAGCCCGAGTAGACGGGCACTTTCTCCCCTACGAGATCTATCAGGGAGAGGGCGTTTTTGGTCACCTTCTCCAGGCTCTGGTTTCCGCCTGCGGTTGTGACCTCCATGAGGTCGATGTCGGGATCGCCCATGGCCATGAAAAGCGCGAGCGCGTCGTCGTGGCCCGGATCGCAATCCAAAATTACGTGTTTCATTTCACCCCTAATCACTCTCGGCTCAAAGCCTCGATAGCATCGATTAGCACTTTAATTCTAGACTCGGTGACGTTTTCCGGAGGGAGGAGGGAGACGGCGACGCAGTTGAAGGGGGTGTCGAAAAAGTAGCCGGGCTGGGCGGAGAGGGCGTACTTTTTTATGAGCTCCGTCACCAGGGCGTCTTCATCTATAGTGGAGGCGAACCTGACCAGGGCACTCCAGCCCCCTTGGGGATCTATGAGTGAGGAGGAGAGATCTTTCCCGAAAAAGGCCTCCTTCAAAACCGCCAGGTTCTTTTTCGCCCTCGCCCTCACTTCCTCCGTCTTTTTGGGGGCCTCCTTCAAAAGGCCGGGGGTGGATTCGTTTTGGAACCAGGAGTTGGGAAGGAAGCTGTCGGCTATAAAGTCGAGCCTTTCTTCAGCCTCCGCCACTTCCTCTTCGCTCCCCGACACTTCAATCCACGCGGTCTTTACCTGGGGGGAGGCGAGAAGCTTGGAGAAGCCGTCAAGGGCGAATGTGAGGGCGCCCGCGTATCCGGAAATGCGGCCGGGCAAATCGGAAGAAAAGCCGTAGTCGTAGAAAACTTCGTCGCATATTATGGCGATGTCCCTTTCCCCGCACACCGCGCTTATCTTTTCAAACTCCTCCTTTGACACGTAGCTTCCCGTGGGGTTGTTGGGATGGATTAAGACGAGGGCCTTGACGCCTTCCTTCAAAAGGGCTTCCTCCACTGAGGGGAGGTCTATATACCAGGAGCCGTCGAAGCGGAGAAAGTATGGCACGGCTTCCACGCCCTCTATCTTGGCTATAGAGGGAATTAGTGGATAGCCCGGGGAGGGGTAGGCGATCTTGTCTCCGGGATCGCACATGAGCTTCATAAGCCAGCTATAGCCCTGCGAGGTAGAAGAAAGCAGGTAAAGCCGTTCGGGGGAAGGCGGAAGGAGGAGGGGGGAAATCCTGTCTTTCCTTTCGGAAAGGAAATCCGCAAGGGCTTCCCTTGCGGTCAGCCCACCTTTGGGGTCCGGGTCGTATTCTCCGAACTTTTTTATTCCGAGTCCGAAATGGGTGGGGTTGGAATCGTTTAGCTGGGAAACCTTTCCGACCTTTAGTTCTTCTAATGAAATATTATTTAATTGTCCAGGATCTGACCGTTTTGAGAATATCATAGTAAAACACCACTCTACTATTAAAATTCAGATTGAAAAGCAGTATAAGAAGGTAGTAGATAAATTTAAGAACGAGTACAGTAGCGCCGAGATTCACGCTCTCGAAAATGAATTCGATAGTAATTAGGTACCATACTCCAAGTCTTTTCTTACGAGAGTAATCCGCTTTGTAATATGGATGGAGTTAAAAGGGAATTTGCTTTTTTAGAAGTGAAGGATGCTCTTATAAGAATGGAACATATGTATATAAGGATTCATATACTGACAAGTATATCAAAAAAGAGATATAACTCATCTACACTTTGATCACATTCTTCCACTTATAGAAGTGTGGAACCGTGCAGCGCACGGATGGACTGAAGATAAAATAATTAATTACCTTTATGATCTGTGTATTGGAGCGCTTGTACGAAGCGAGACCAATGAGAAAAGGGGGCTAAGAATCTGGATTATGTTTTAGACGAGGTATTGCTCTCTTAAAAAGCAATACTTTTGTCTGAGTTATCTACGTATAGCTGTGCTCCACGGCATACCCCTAAAAGTTGAAGAGAGGGAGCGCCTCTTTGACGAATTAAACTCAAATAATAATCAAGGACAAGTAAAAATAATCAATCCTATCAAGCCCTATTATGTAGACTTCAATGATCCGATAAGATTCTAAACATCCCGGAAGTAAAGAAAAAAGCTAAACTATTAAACTGTTGGCATTATTGGCGCCGCCACCGGGCACTTTTAAGAACAAATGTTGGACGGCGCCTCTTAGGAAGCTGAAATGACCGAAACGACGATAACCATTGCTCACGCCTACCACAGTATAGAGGGCTTGCTCAAAGCCATTTCCGAGCAGCTTTTAAAACAGCATGCGGACTATTTGCTGCCAAACGAGCAGCTCGACTCCTTTATAGGAATGCTGGTAATGAGGAGCTACCGGTTCCACACCACCGGCAAGAACACCTTCCCCATAACCGCCAAGCTGACTTACAAGTCACAAGACAATGGCTTTGCCTACCTCCAGAACTGGGAGGAACTGGACAAGCCCTCTCCAGACAAGCAGGCCGAATAAAAGGACTTCCTCCCTCCTTGGAGCCCCTACTTACTTTTCCTCCAAAAATTTTTTCTGCAAGGCTTTTGCCGGCTTCCAGGCTTTGTCTTTCATGACCCTTCTGGAGTCCACCCACCCTTTCACGAGGGGAGGGAATGCCTTCAGCCTGCGATCCAAAACGGCGATCCTCACTACTTCCTTCATGAACGTAAATACGGTGCCGAGCCCGAAAAGCAGAGGATCGTAGTCCCCGAACAGGGATAGGTAGCGCATCATATATCCGCGGTTGCGCATTATGTAGTAGCGGTTGAGGTCGGAAGTGGAGTTCAGGCGCCTGTTTCCCGAGAGCTTCAGGTTGTTTATGGAGCGGGTGCGCTGCAAGATGAGGTCCGGAATCACGATGGGCCTGCAGACTTTCGAGGCCAGGTACCCGTAAGTGGTGTCGTCCCAGTAGATGAAGAAGCGGGGGTCGGGGAAGCCTATGCGCCTGACAAGGCCCCTTTGCACCAGCACCCCCTCAAAGCAGCAGGTGTTGGCTTCCCTGAAAGGCCTGCAGTCTTTGGCCGCAAAGGGGTTGGGAACGGCCAGGGGCACTACGAACCTGTACTGCCAGTAAAAAGGGCTGCCATCTGCGTTGAGGCGGGATCCCTGCACCATCTGGCTTTTGCCTTCCCACTTTTCCAGCCTCCCTATGGCGCCGGGCAAAATCCTCACGTCGTCATCCATGAGCCAGAACCACTCGGCCCCAAGCTCGTACGCCCTCTTCACTCCGGCGAAAAATCCGCCCGCCCCTCCCAGGTTCTCCTTCTGCGGCAGGTACTCTACCCCTACACCCTTTCTCCCCATTTCCTCTTTGAAGGGGAGGCAGAGGGAAGAGGCGCCCCCCTCTGGGTCGTTGTCTACGATTATTACTTTCCAAGGCCTTTCGGACTTCATCGAGCCCAAAAGCTTTTCCAGCAGCTCGTTCCTCTTATAGGTGGTCACAACCACGGCAAGTTTTTGCATTTTTCCCCCTTTTTCGCGCGAACAGCATAGCCCAGCTGACGGCCAGGCAGAAAAGGTAAAGGCAGGTCATTACAACGGAGAGAGTGGAGAAGGAGGCGAGGTAGCTTTGCGGCGGAGCCGATGCGGGATCGCACGCCTGGAATATCGCCATGCAGGCGGCGCTCCCGACGGCCCCCCCAATCTGCATGCTCTCCTGCTCCGCCGTGGAAAGATCGGCCGTCTTAGAGGGCAAAAGCGAAAAGATGTGGGACTCGACGGCCAAAGTGCTCAGCGCCACCCCTACAAAGCAGAGGAGGGCGAAGACGAAGGTGAAAGCCACGCCCCCGTGAAACACCCGCCTCTGCAGGGAGAGGGCGAAAAATCCGCCCGCCAGGAGTGAAAAGCCCGAAAAGAGGAGGAACTTGGCTCCCCACCGGTCGTAGATCTTCCCCGCCAAGAGGGCGAAAAGCTGCGAAATCGCCAAGGGGGCCATGAGCATGGAGGAAGCGGCTGACGGGGTCAGGCGGAAAGCCGGCTCTATGGCCAAGGGGTACACGACCGACAGGCACATGTTCGCGATCTGAAGGCAGAAGATCAAAAGCAGCCCGAGGAGTACGGGCTTTTTTGCGATGGAGAAAAGGTCCACCAAAACCCCTTCGTCCTTTTTGTGCCCGAGCTTGAACTGCCTCAAAATCCATGCCGTCCCGGCCAGAAGGCCCACGGCCAGAAGGAGGATCCCCCACAGGTTCCTGTCTGCCAAAAGCTCTATTCCGATTATGAGGCAGGGGAAGCTGAAGACCGTCTCCAGGACGGACAGGCCGTCGGGGGAGGGGGATCTGTGCGGAGAGATGTCTTTTACGAAAAACAGCGAAAGGCACAGGAGCGCGAAGCAGGCCGCAAAGGGGAGGAGGAAGATGAAATGCCAGTCGGCCCCGGCGCCCAAGATGGCCCCCGAGTAGCTCGGGGCCAGGGAAGGCCCCAAGCCGCAGGCTATGCCGCAAATGGAAATCACGTGCCCCCGGTGCTTGGGGGAAAAGAGGGTGAGCGCCGAAAAGAAAAGGAGGGGGGTTATAAACCCGGCCCCCAGCCCCTCTATCACCCTCCCGGCTATGAGGATCCAAAAGGAAGGGCTGAAAAAGTCTATAGCCAGGCCCACGCAGCACAGGGAAAGGGCGATGGAGACTACCAGCTTCGTGGAGTAGCCGTTTATGAAGAAGGCGAGGAGGGGCACGGTGACGCTCATGGCCACCAAAAATCCCCCCATCGTCCACTGCACGGTGACGTAGTTCAGGCTGAAGCGGCGCATGAGGACGTCGTCCCCCACCGACAGAAGCGTCTCATTGAACAAACAGAAAAAGGCGGAACCCAGCAACGTGAAAAACATTGCGAGCTTTCCGCCGAGCTTCATATGCGCGCAGCCGGTCATCAGCTTTGGGAGGGGGCCAGCTCCGCTTTCCCGCTCTCGGCCTGGGCGTCTTCGGCGCAGAAGGTGAACTCGTCCCCCTCGCTTCCGACCTTTATGATCTGGCCTTCTTTGAACTCCCCCTTCAAGATGCCTTCCGCGATCCTGTCCTCGAGATCGTTTTGTATGACGCGCCTGAGGGGGCGGGCGCCGAGGAGCGGATCGAAGCCCTTGCGGCTCAAAAGCTCCTTGGCTTCGGGGGTGAACTCCGCAGACATGTTCCTGGCAAAGAGCCTCTCTTCGAGGTCGGAGAGCTGGATGTCTACAATCTCCCTTATCTGCGGGAGGGTGAGCTGCTGGAAGACGATGACGTCGTCCAGGCGGTTCAAAAACTCCGGCCTGAAGTGCTGCTTCAAATCGGCCTCGACCCTCGACTTCATGTTCCTGTAGTTGGCCTCGAAGTTGTCGGAGAGGGAGAAGCCGGTATTCTGGGTGCGCGAGATGTCCTTGGTACCGATATTGGTCGTCATGATGATGATGGTGTTCTTAAAGTCCACCTTTCGGCCCTGGGAGTCGGTCAGGTGCCCGTCGTCGAGGATCTGGAGCATGGTGTTGAACACGTCCGGATGCGCCTTCTCGATCTCGTCGAAAAGTATCACCGAGAAGGGCTTCTTTCTGACCTTCTCCGTGAACTCCCCGCCTTCTTCGTACCCCACGTACCCCGGAGGGGCGCCAAAGAGCCTGGAGACGGCGTACTTTTCGGAAAATTCCGACATGTCTACGCGGATCATGGCGTTCTCGTCGTCAAAGAGGAACTGGGCCAGGGCCTTTGCAAGCTCCGTCTTTCCCACGCCCGTAGGCCCGGCGAAGATGAAGGATCCCGTGGGCCTCTTGGGGTCTTTCAGCCCCACCCTGGCGCGCCTGAGGGACTTGGCGAGGGCGTTCACGGCCTCGTCTTGCCCCACCACCCTGGAGTGGAGGGCCTGCTCCATGACGAGGAGCTTCTTGCTCTCCTCAGCTGTGAGCTTGAAGACGGGGATCCCGGTGTTCTGGCTCACGACCTCCGCTATGGACTGCTCTGTTATGACCATCTCCCCGTCCGCAGTGCGGGACTTCTCCCACTCGGCGTTCTTCTCCTCGCGCACCTTCGTGAGGGCCTCGACTTTGTCTTTGGCCGCGGCGGCGCATTCAAAGTCCTTGGCGTCCGCCGCCTTCTTGGCTTCCTGGCCAGCCTTGGAAATCTCCTTGTCAAGAGCCGTGATTTCGGGAGGCGCGGTGAGGCGCTTTATCCTCAGCCTGGCCC
>JAFYIA010000072.1 GCA_017538865.1 Aeriscardovia sp.
ATTTCCTTCCGGCGCCGCGTCGGCATCGGGGGCGCCTTCTTCATCCCCTTCCCTGAGAAGGTCGCTCGCCCTCTTCAGAGGGGAATCTTCTTCCACTAGGGGAGGGGCCACTTCGACTTTTTCCCGGGCGGTTTCGGCTATAGACTGCAGGGAGGCGCTCACGGCCCCGGCTATGAGCGCGGGCCGCTTGGGGGCCCGGGGGCCGGGGAGGCAGTCGGCCACCACGGCAGTGACGTTGTCGGAACTTCCCGCCTTCAGGGCCATATTAACGAGCGCCTGCGCGCATAGCTCCCTGTCTTCAATCTTTTGCAGGGTGTCCTTGATGGTGGAATCTTCCAGCGATCCCGACAGCCCGTCCGAGCAGAGAAGGCAGCGGTCCCCCTCCCTGGCCCTCCTCACGCAGATGTCGGGGCGGGGGTTGATGTTGAAGTCCCCCACCACCCTCATCACCACGTTTTTCTGGGGGTGGATTTTGGCTTCCTCCTCGGTGAGGATGGAGGAATCTATGAGGTACTGCACGTAGCTGTGGTCGTGAGTGAGGCGGATGAGCCTCCCGTCGCGCAAAAGGTAGACGCGGGAATCGCCTATGTGCGCCAGAACCCAGTAGCCGTCTACCAGAAGCAGCGCATCCACAGTCGTGCCCATCCCGGACGGGGCCTTTTCCCTGCTGGCCTTTCCCACTATGGCGTCGTGGGCCAAAAGGATGCTTTTTTCAGCCGCCCTGCACACGGCCTCGACATTGCGCTTGAAGGCCTTGGGGTGCTCCATATGGCTGAGGGTCCTTATAGCTATAGTGGAGGCGGTGGCCCCCCCGGCGTGGCCGCCCATCCCGTCCGCCACGGCCGCGAGCACGGATCCGGCGAACCCCGAATCCTGGTTGTCCTTCCTTACGTACCCCTTATCGCTCACGAGAGTGGAGGCGAGGTGAAGATCCATGCCTACCTCAGCTCAAAAGTCGTTGCCCCGAGGCGCATAAGCTGTCCGGGCTTTATGACGACGGGTCCGGCTATCTGCTTTTCGTCCAGATAGGTGCCGTTGGTGGATCCTAGGTCCTCCAGCACCCACTCCCCGCTCCTCCCCTTGTAGATGCGGGCGTGGTGGGAAGAGACGAACTGGTCGGAAACGACGATGGAGTTGTCGCGGGCACGGCCGAGGGTGCAGGAAGGGGGAAGGGGGAAGGTCATTCCGGCGTTCTTCCCGTCCACTATCACGAGGACGGTGGTGTCGCTCTTGGCGGGAGAAATAGGCGAAGGGGAAGGGGGGACGTGCGTCACAAGCGAAACTATGGAAGTCTGGGTGACGGAGGCGGGAGGCGCGGCGGGAGAGAGGGGGGAGGCAGAAGAGGACCTGCTCCTGGCTTCCTTCATCTGCTTTTTCTTTTTCTTCACCCACTTGTCTCTGGAAGGGAGAAAGGCGGAGACGTCCTTGTGGAGGGACCGGACGGCGAGCCATGCGAAAAGTATGAGGGCCAGAATAAAGCTGTACTTTAGAACCGCATAGGTCAATTCGGTCATGGAGAAGCCTTAAATCCCGCTCAGGACCTTGGCTCGGAGGAGGCCCAGAAGACTATCCTGGTCCTGCCTATGGTGATGGTATTGCCGTCGAGCAGGGTGGCGGCGGGCACGAGGTGCCCTTCCACGTACACCCCGTTGGTGGAGTGAAGGTCCCTGGCTATTACCCCCCTAGGGGTGATGGTGATTTCCAGGTGCTTTCTGGAGATCCCGGGGTCGTCTATGACTATGTCGCAGTCGGACCCCCTCCCGATTATGGTCTTGGCGGCCGTGAGGAGGTACTGGCGTCCGGAGATCTCCAGCACGGGGAAGTCCTTGGCCTCATCCCTGTTGGTGACGGGGGCGGCGTTGCCCTGCACAGATTCGCTTGTCAGCCTAAACTCCCCCTTGGAGATGTCCAGGTTCTCTTCGAATATCACCGTCACCGGCCCTTCGAAGCTGTAAGCCTGGGAGGCCGCGTACTTGGTCAGGCCGTCGGCCAGCTCGTTCGCCAAAGCCTCCGAGCCCCACTCCTCTATCTTGTCGAAATCCGGGGTGCTCAGCTCGAACCTATACTCGTTGGGGACGGCGGTCCTGTTTTGGGAGATCACCCTGGCCTTGGAATCTATTTCCCTCTCGAGCGCACCAGACAGATCAACAGGCTGCAGATCTTTCGATCCGAACCGGGAAAACACCCCGTTGACCCCGCGCTCAACGTGTCTTTCAAACCTATCGAGTATGCTCATCAAACCTCACTTGCTCTTTAAGTCTAGTCTAACAAGAAGAGCTAAAAAATTACTCCGCCGCCTTTGCAGCCTTCGCCTCCTCTTTCCTCTGCTTTTTCTTGAGGCGCCTGAGGACGTAGAGCTGAAGGGGCAGGGTCATAACGGCTGTGCAAAGCATCGCCACCGGCTGCGACATCGCTATCCCCAGGAAGTGGAAGAAGTGCGGGAAGATGAGGAGGGCCGGGATGAAGAAGATGCAGTTGTTGCCAAGGCCCACGATGGAGGCTATGACGACGTAGCCGAGGTTCTGCTGCATCATGTTCGACATCACGACGTAGGCGTTCAGCCAAAAGTCGATGCACTGGAGGCGCAGGGCCAGGGTGCCGTAGGCGACGACTCTGGAATTGTCTATGAAGATCCCCACTATCTGGGGTGCGAAGATGAACTCTAGGATGCAAATTACTACCAGAAGGATGAAGGAGGCCACCAGGATTAAGTTGTAGCCCTTGATCACCCTGTGGTACTTTTTCGCCCCGTAGTTGTACCCGCATACCGGCTGGTATCCCTGGCCGATGCCCACCTGGATGACGTTTCCGAAGTTTATAATCCTTCCCACTATCGTCATGGCGCTTATCGCCACGGCCCCGTAGCCGGCGGAGACCACGTTCAAAAGGTCGGAGGAGACCGCGAAGAGGCCGTTTCTGATGAAGCTGGGGAAGCCCACCGAGAAGATTTCCTTCCACATCTGCCTGTCAAAGGAGATGAGCTTTATGCTGAGGCGGGCCGTCGCCTTCTTTATGTAGATCCAAAGCATTATGCCAAAGCTTATGGCCTGGGCTATAGCCGTGGCCACCCCGGCTCCGAAGACCCCCAGATGCATGGCGAACATGAAGATGGGCTCGAGGACGGCGTTCACGACGACCCCCGCAATCATGGCGATCATGGACTCGGTGGGATAGCCCTGGAACCTCATGGCAGGGTTCAGGACGTAAGTGGCGCAAAAGAGGGGGGCGATCCAGAGCAGGGGCTGGATGTATTGCCTGGCCAAGGGATCTACAGAAGGGGTGGATCCCAGGACGTGGATGAGGGGGGTCTGAAACATCAGCCCGAGCCCTCCGAGGATTATCCCCAAAACAATCGACCCGAACAGGGCGGTCGAGATCAGCTGCTCGGCCTTCTTTATATTCTTTTTCCCGAGCTCTACCGACACCCTGTTTCCGGCCCCGATGCCCAAAAGGAGCCCGAAGGCCTGGATCACCACTATCACGGGCATGCACACGCCTTCGGCCGCGCTGGCGGCGGCGCCCATGGATCCTACGTAGAAGGCGTCCACCAGGCTGTAGCTTATGCCCACGATGTTGGACACTACCGACGGGATCGCCATTTTCGTTATCAGCCTGCCCAGTGGGGCCTGGGTCATTTCAATATATTTTTTGTCCTGCATTGAAAGGCTTCTCGATTGTGATTTACAAGGGTATTTATATGCGATAATTCAAATGTGAAATTCTACTTGTCCCGCCCGACATCAGGCCGGGACAAAAAGGGGGCATTATGCTTTCCGCGCTTCCAGCCCGGCCTTCCACGGGGCGCTTCGCGCCCAGCCCCACCGGAAAGCTCCACATCGGCAACGTCTACACCGCCCTCGGGGCGTACTTGAGTGCGAGGCGCTTTCGCCATTCGAAGTTCATTTTGAGGATCGAAGACCTCGACACCTCCAAGGACACGGGGAAGGAGAGCGAAAAGATAATAAGGGACTTGGAGTGGCTGGGCTTTGACTGGGACGAGCTCGTATTCCAGTCGGGCCGCCTGGACATCTACCGCGAGGCCCTGAAGGAACTTTTGCAGCTAAACCCCGAAGACCCCCTCGTCTACCCCTGCTCGTGCTCGAGGAGGGAAATTTGCGCTGAAAGCCCGGCGGACCCAATAGACGGCATGAGGGTGTACAAGGGGAGGTGCCGGAAGAATCCGCCCTCTTCCCCGGAAGGGTGCTCGCTTCGCCTGAAGGCCCCGCACGAGGGGGAAAAGAGGGTAGAAGTCAGAGACTTCGTCTTCGGCCCCCGCATCTTCGACCTCGAAAGGCAGATCGGGGACGCCGTCCTCAGGCGCCGCGAC
>JAFYIA010000009.1 GCA_017538865.1 Aeriscardovia sp.
AAGAGGCCGCCCTCTTCGCCGCCGACCTCATGCGCATGTACCTGCGCTACGCCCAGCTCAAGGACTGGCAGGTGCAGATCCAGTCCCAGTCCCCCACCCAGCTCGGAGGGGTGAAGGACGTGCAGATCGCCTTCCGCGCGAAGAATGTTTCATCTCCGGCGCAGGGGGTCTGGGCGAACCTGAAGTACGAAGGAGGGGTGCACAGGGTCCAAAGGGTGCCCGTCACCGAGTCCCAAGGCAGGATCCAGACTTCCGCCGCCGGAGTCCTGGTGTTCCCCGAGGTGGAAGAGGATTCCGACGAGATAGAGGTGGATCCCAAGGACCTCAAAATCGACACCTTCATGAGCTCGGGGCCCGGAGGGCAGAGCGTGAACACCACGTACTCCGCCGTTAGGATGACGCACATCCCCACCGGGATCGTGGTGAACATGCAGGACGAAAAGAGCCAGATCCAAAACAGGGCCGCGGCCCTGAGGGTATTGAAATCCCGCCTTTTGGCGCTGAAGAAAGAAGAAGAAGCGGCCAAGGCGGCCGACATGCGCCATTCCCAAGTGCGGAGCCTCGACAGGTCCGAAAGGATCCGCACCTATAACTTCCCCGAAAACAGGATTGTGGATCACCGCACGGGCTACAAGGCCTACGACCTCGACCAGGTGATGGAGGGGCACCTGCAGGACGTTATAGATTCCGGAATCCGCATGGACGAAGAGGCGGAGATCTCCGGGGAGTGAAAGTAAGCGCCCTTTTGAAGAAAGCCTCCCTGGAGCTCGAGGGGGCGGGGGTCGAGTGGGGGGAGAGCGAAGCCGAAAAGCTTTTGGCGCTGGCCTTGGGGAAGAGCGCGGGGGAGGTTCTAGTCTGGCGCGCTTTGGATCTGGAGCTTTCCGAGGTGGCCGGGAAGGCTGAGATCTCCCGCTTCCTTTTCCTCCTCTCCAAGAGGCGCCAAAGAATCCCCCTCCAGCACCTGGAAGGAAGCGCCCCCTTTGGGGGGCTTGAGCTCAAGGCTGGGCCCGGGGTGTTCGTCCCGAGGCCAGAGACGGAGGCTATGGCGGAGGCGGCCGCCTCCTTCGTTTCCTCCCGCCCTTCCCCAGTCATGGCCGATCTTTGCGCCGGCACCGGAGCGGTGGGGCTGGAAGTGTGCAGGAGGCAAAAGTGCCTCTGCTTTGAAGTGGAGAAAATGCCGAAGCCTTTCAGGTTCCTGCAGGAAAACATCGCCTCTTGCAGGAAAAAGCTTCATCCGGGATCCGAATGCGTCCCCGTCCGGGGAAACACGCTCTCCCCCTCGCTCCTTCCCTTCCTTTCCGGCAGGGCCGACTGCGTGGCCTCCAACCCCCCCTACCTCGCCCTCCCCGCGCCAAAGCAGCCCGAGGCCGCCAAAGACCCCCCTGAAGCGCTCTTTGGAGGAGGCCCCGACGGCCTCTCCTTCATACGCCGCCTTCTGCCCGTCTGCACCAGGCTTTTGAAGAGGGGAGGGCTATGTATCATAGAACACGAAAGCGGGCAGAGCGGGGAAGTCTGCGCGCTCTTTGCCCGCTTCGGGTTTGAAGACGTGGAAACGGTGGCGGATCTTTCGGGTAGAGATCGGTTCACTCGGGGGATTAAGTGGCTAAGGTAAAGCGTTTAGAGGACTGCCTGCAGGAGGCGGCCGATCTCATAAAGTCCGGGGAAGTCGTAGTCATACCTACAGACACCGTCTTCGGCCTGGCGTGCGACGCCTGCAACCCGAAAGCCGTAGCTAAAATCTACGCGCTGAAAAACCGTCCCGCCTCAAAATCCCTGCAGGCCATCTTCCCCTCCACTTCCTCGCTCAAAAGCTTTGGCCTCTCCCTTCCCGCCCCTCTGGGCTTCTTGGCTGAAAAGTTCCTGCCGGGGGGGCTCTGCCCCATTGCCTTGGCGGAAGCCGGGTGCCCCCTGGCCACAGTGAGAAGGGAGGGCGGGGTCCTCAGCCAGGCCGTGAGGGTGCCGGCGCTCCCCGCCCTCCTAAAGCTCGCCTCCCTCGCGGGCCCCTTGGCCGCATCCAGCGCCAACCTGTCCTCCCTCCCTACGGCCAAGACGGCCGTGGAAGCCGAATCCGCTTTCGGGAGCCAGATCCCCCTCTGCACGTTTTCAAGCGCCCCCATGGGCGGGGCCGCCTCCACGGTGGTCCGGGCGCGGGAGGGGGCGCCGTTTGGCATGGAAATCCTGAGGGAAGGGGCGGTGACGGCCCAGGCCCTCTACCGGGCCTTGTCGGACAGGTAGAGGGCAGATGCGGGCCTACGTCTTCATATTCCTGTGCGCGTTTTGCTCAGTCGCGCTCCTCACGCCGATGGTGCGCCGCATCGCCGTAAAGGCGGGAGCCGTGCAGGCCATAAGGAAAAGGGACGTGCATACCGTGCCCACCCCCAGGATGGGCGGGGTTGCCATGTTTTTCGGCTTTGCGGTGTCCCTGTGCTTCGCCCGGGCCATCCCGTGGCTCAGATCCCTTTTCCAGGGCAACGGCCACCAGCAGTGGGTAATACTCCTGGGGGCCTTCTTCATATGCCTCCTCGGGGTGTTGGACGACGTGTTCGACCTCGACTGGATGCTAAAGCTCGGCGGGCAGATGTTCGCCGCAATCTTCGTGGCATGGAAAGGGGTGCAGCTGGTCTCCATCCCCTGGGGCTCGGTTCTGGTCTCCCTTTCTTCCTTTTCTTCCATGGCCATCACGGTCCTTTTGATCCTCATCTCCATAAACGCCGTCAACTTCATAGACGGCCTCGACGGGCTTGCGGCCGGGATAGTGGCGATAGGGGCCCTGGCCTTCTCGATCTACAGCTACATCCTCTCCAAATCCCAGCCCAGCTTTTCTTCGATGTCTACGCTCCTCAACGTCATCCTGGTGGGGATTTGCGCGGGGTTTTTGGTACACAACTGGCACCCTGCCAGCATCTTCATGGGGGACTCGGGTTCGATGATGCTGGGCTACCTTCTCACCTGCGCCTCCCTCGTACTGACCGGAAGGTTCGTCCCCTCCCTCAGGCACTCTGGGGCGTACCTGCCGGTGTTCATGCCGATCCTCCTGCCGCTCCTCGTCCTCTTCATCCCGGTCTTGGACATGGTCCTGGCCGTCACCCGAAGGCTCCTCAAGGGGCAGTCCCCCATGCACCCCGACCGCATGCACCTGCACCACAGGATGCTCAAAATCGGCCACAGCGTGGTGGGGGCGGTGCTGATCTTGTGGGCATGGGCCTTCGTGATAGCTTTCGGATCCATCCTCACCCTCTTCATCCCCTCCCTCATCGTGCTGGCGATCGCCTGCGGCGTGGTCCCGGTGCTCACCTTCCTGACCCTCGCCCCCCACTACAAGCGGAGGCTCACGGAATTGGGGATAATAGGGAGTAAAGGCTCGCACGAAAGGAAGGCAAATGGACCCCCTGGGTCAGATCCAAGCAAAAAAGATCATAAATAGGATTTTCATCTTCGACTTGGTCTTCTTCGCGGCTACGGCCGCAGTCTCCCTGGGCCTGGGCGGCGGCCTGGCCGGGCGCCGGGGGCTGTGGGGCGCGATCATAGCCGTCATAGTGCTCCTGGTCTTCGCCCTCTTCACGCCCCTGGCCTTCAAGAGTTTGAGCCGCAGGAAGATTGAATCCCGCAAATTCGTCATCTACGTGACGGGAAGCTGGTTTGTAAAGCTGATCTTGGTCTTTGTGGCCCTGATAATCCTGAGCCGCTTCGCTTTCTTCGACAGGGGGGTTTTCGCCTGGACGGTGTTTGCGGGGGCCGTGGGGGTTTTGGCCATAGAGGGCCTGACGGTGCTTTTAATGGGCCTTCCCAAGGGGGAGGAGAAAGGCAAAGAAGTAAAAGATGAGTGACGTGCTGCTTTGGGCCGACTGCGAAATGACGGGTCTGGACGTGGAAAAAGAGGAGCTGTGCGAAATAGCGCTGGTCCCCACCGATTTCTCCCTGGTCCCGCTGGACGCTGGACGCGACTTCGTGATCCGCCCCTCCCAGGCCGCTCTCGAAGGCATGGGCGACTTCGTGCGCTCCATGCACACGAAAAACGGCCTGCTCCGCCTCATGGAGTCCGCCCGGCCGCTCGAAGAAGTGAAAGGCGAAATCCTCTCCTACGCTTCCGGGTTCATATCCCGGGAGGAGAAGGGGTACCTCGCCGGAAACACCATAGGATCCGACAAGAAATTCATAGACAAGTACCTCCCGGAGCTCTCCGGAATGCTCAACTACAGGACGGTGGACGTGAGCTCCATAAAGGAGCTGTGCCGCAGGTGGTACCCCCAAGCCTTTGCCGCCAAGCCCGTCAAGCACGGCGACGACCGCTCCCTGGCCGACATAATAGAATCTATAGACGAGCTGAAGTACTACAAGCAGGCCATTTTCCGGCCGGAAGGCTTTGAAGAGGCCAGGGCGGAAGTGGAGGCGTCCAGCCTGCTGAAGGCGTGGCAGGCCAAGGGAGTCGAGCTCGTGGACTATTCCAACGTCACCAAGAAAGACTGATTATGAAACCTACCTACTTTTCCGAACTTTTCACCCGCACCCTGAGGGACGACCCAGCCGATGAGGACGTGGATTCGGCAAAGCTCTTGGTGCGGGGCGGCTACGTCCGCAAGATGGCCCCGGGAATTTTCGCCTGGCTGCCTTTGGGCCTGAAGGTCCTTGAAAACGTGGAAAGGGTGATAAGGGAGGAAATGGCGTCCATAGGGGCCCAGGAAGTGCACCTCCCGGCGCTCCTCCCCAAGTCCGTTTACGCCCCCACGGGGAGGTGGGATGAGTACGGAGACAACATCTTCAAGCTCCAGGATCGCCACGGGGCCGACTACCTTCTGGCCCCCACCCACGAAGAGCCCTTCACCCTCCTTGCCAAGGACCTCCTCTCTTCCTACAAGGACCTGCCCGTCACCCTCTACCAAATCCAGACCAAGTACAGGGACGAAGCGCGCCCCCGCGCAGGGCTGATAAGGGGCAGGGAGTTCATCATGAAAGACGCCTACTCCTTCACCCGGGAAGAAGAGGGCATGAAGGAGTGCTACGCCAGGGAGCGGGGCGCCTACGAGAGGGTCTTCAAGAGGCTCGGGGTGGATTACGTAATCGTGCGCGCCTTCTCAGGCCCCATGGGGGGATCGGAATCAGAGGAGTTTTTGTGCCCCCTGGAAATCGGGGAAGACACCTTCGTAAAGGCTC
>JAFYIA010000073.1 GCA_017538865.1 Aeriscardovia sp.
AGCGGAGACCGGGAGATTCGAACTCCCGGGCGGCAAGAGCCGCCAACACCTTAGCAGGGTGCCCCTATCGACCACTCAGGCAGGTCTCCATGGAAACGCTAGAACGTATCCGTGGAAATTATGATAGCAAAAGTGAAAACAAAAAGCAATCGGAAGCGTTTACATTAAAAATCTTAAATATTAATTAACTTTTTAGATTTTAGTAAAAAACACACAAAGAAGATCCTAAAAAGGTAATATTACAATGTATTATTTTTGCTCTATTTTTCTGAACGTAAGGAGAAAATATGGCAGATGACAAGAATCAGGGCACGGAGCCCCAGACCCAGGAGCCAAAAGTCGAGTGGGTCGCGGTTCTCGTTTTGTCCATTATGGCCGTAGCCATCCTGATAGTAGGCTTCTCTGTCTACATGGCCCGCAAGATCAGCAGGTACCAGGAAGAGCAGGAGATAGCCGAAAAGAAAGCCAAGGAGGCGGAGGCTGCCAAGGCCGCCCGCATCTTCACCAAGGTGATTGATATGAAGGCTACCGCTAACGGCCCTGCTGTAGCTACCGTTGACATTGACGGCACCAAGACCAGCTACACCTTCACCGACACCTGGACCAAGACCGAGGATGTAAAGGTTTCCCAGGATCTTGAGAAGTACGATGCCTCTCAGGATGCCGTGGTAGTGAGCGTCAAGGCCGGAACGCCTTCTTCGACCTCCACCACTACCGCCTCTTCTTCCTCGTCCTCCTCCTCTTCCAGCTCTTCTTCTTCCGCCTCTTCGAATTCTTCTTCGAAGGTTTCCATTGAGGCTACCGAGAGCGGGAAGGCCATAGCCCAGAGCAGCGGATCTGATCACGCCACCCTCTCCGTAACGGTCGGGGATGTAGCCAAGTAATCTGCTGCAAAAAATAAATCCCAGATTTTTTCTGGGATTTTTTTTGTGTTCAGTACTTTCTCTTTTTTACTTTTACCCTGTGTTTGCGGGGGACTTTGTTGTACGTTCCCACCCAGACCCAAAAATCTATAAATAGGCATATCGCAGACACTATTGCAGCCAGGCCCAGCAGCCTCGTTCCTCCTCGGAACACCAGGTCGTGAAGGGCAATCACTATGGACCCTACGAAGCCTATGAGGACGCAGATCATCCCCACCAGCGCTTCGACTCTATCGCTCATAATTCATATCTTAGTCTTTGGATCCAACCTCCCTACGCGCGAAGGCCTTTATGACGGGAAGTTGGAAAAAGGCGATGTTGGCCAGATCCTGGAAGAACTGGATCATGGCCTCCCTAAGGCTTGGCGGCAACGTGCGGAACTGCCTGTAGAGCTTGGGGAGGGCGGATTTGAAATCCGAGAAAATGTCTTCAAAATCGGTATAGCCGGCTGCGGCCAGGGAGTTAAAGAGGGTATCTATGAAAACCTTCTTTCCCGCGGCATCGTACTTGTTTATCCACCTGTTGAAAGTATCCCCTATGTAAGCCGCCATAGGCGCTATCCTTTCAGCCGTGTTGAATTGAAGGTTTTTCTTGAACTGCCAGCTTATGGGATAGTGCTGCTTTATCCCAGAAGCGTTGGACTTGACTATGGAGTAGTGGACGGGGGACTGGAGGAGGGAGCCTATAAAGGAGAACTCAGGCACGATTTTATGGATCTTTGGCTCTATTCTCTTAAAGCCTTCCGTCTCTAGAAATTCCGGGTTGAACCCGGGGCCGTCCAAAGAGTAAATGGCTAAGATTCTGTCCTGCACTTCTTTGGGGCAGACGCTGGAAGCGTAGATGGCGAGGTTTCCCCCCTTGGAGTGGCCTCCCAGTATCACGGCCCCATGCCAGGACTGGAGGAGCTGGGAGAAATAGGTAGCGGCGACCTTCTGGGAGTGCACAGGGCACAAAAACCCCATTTCGTAGTTGTCCTTCCAGCCGCGCACGGTGCTGTCGGTGCCGCGGAAGGAAATGAAAAGGACGCCGTTTCCGAGATCCGCCGTGAGGGCGCAAAACCTCTCGGGATCGCTTTTGTCCTCCGGCTCTATGAGGTTTGAGAGCCTGACCTCCCTGAACCTCGGGCTTTCCCCGAGGGCCCTTACCATGTCTATGCAGAGCTCCGGGTTTACTACGTCGTACACCATCCCGGGGTAGAGCTCGCGCTTCAAAAGATCTTTCAGAGGAACCGGGCTGGGCTTTGTAGGAGACTTTGATGAATGCGACTGCGAACCCAATAGCACGTCTTCCCCTACGGGAGCCTCAAGATCCCAGCAAGCCTCTTGGTTGAAGAAGGCATCCAGATCCCCCTTTTCCACAAACTTCGGGATGAAATCCGGCATATGCATATAGGGAAGCTGGCAAAATGCGACGGCGTCCCTGGCGTTAAAGCGGAGCTGGGAAAAGGGCCGTTCTTCGCCTTCGATATAGTCGATTACAGATAATTGTTTTCTTGCCGTTTTTTATACCTCCCTACTTTTTCGTAGTATCATGTTTGCAAACCAATCCTTGTAATATCTCGAAAGGAAAGCGCATGGCTTTGAATTTAATAAGCCAAGAGGAAGCAATCGACAAAGCGGTGCACGCTATTAAAGAGGGCCACTCCCTTCGCTTTTCGGGCCCATGCGGATCCGGAAAAACAACTCTCTGCAAGAAAATCTTAACAAATGGAGATTTAGCTCAAGATCTCAGAGAAGGAAAGGCTTTCATGCTCACCTCACGACGCCCCGTGGCAGATGAGATAAGCCTGGAAATAGCCCGTACTCAGCCCTATCTTTGCGATTCCCGTCCTGTAAAAACTGCCAATGCTTTAGCCTTTTGGGTTTTAAAACGAGCCAATCCCGACGTACGCCTTCTAGATGTCACCTCGCAGACCAAACTTATAACCGACATAATACAGTCGCATATAAAACACGTGGAAAATGAATTCGGAGATGGTAACTGCCAAGTTTGTGAGGAGATGAATGAATATGTAAATGCCGTAGGCAGCGATTTTAAAAAAGGTACGACCACGGCTAGAGCCTTTGAAAAGGTCTTTCTCACCGTGGCGTTTATAACCCGTCTCCGGGAAGCCTTTGCTCGTTTTGACGAGCTGGGTATAAAACTTGGAAATAATGCCCTACAAGATTACGAAGAGGCTCTGGGAACTTACAATGCAGATGAGTTGGGTAATGGAAAGCTCAGCTGGCATATAGTTCAAAGCCTGAGGAAAGAATACAGGAGCAAAGTACGCAGCACATATGGGGATAATTTCTTCGATAACTCCTCTATGCTGAATGAGGCTGCTGCAAAGGTACATGATGGCAAGTGCGATCTTCCAAAAGTTGTAATAGTCGACGATTGCCAGGATTTGAATTTAGCAGCCTATGATTTCTTGAGAGAGATGCATTGCAGGAATGTGCCTATCATCTTTGTAGGCAATGACGACGAATCCGTACAAGGATACAAGGGGGCCATGCCAGATGTTCTCTCTATTTTGGAAGTAGGAGATGACTTTAACTGTGAGTCCTATTGCCTTGCAGAAGAGGGAAATGTAGCAGAAAAACTTTCCAAATCGGGATTTGTAAGAGGCATTAGCAACAATATAGGCTCATGGTTTGTCTGGGGGCTGCCTACTCCCAATAGGCCGGGAAAACCCTATGGGGACATTTCCAAAGGCGAGGAATGCTTTGAATATTGGAAACTGAATAGTGAAGAGGAGGAGCTAGACAGGCTAACACATGAGATCTCGGACTACATGTTCGGATCTGGAGGGGACAACCAAAATCTTTCACGCCATTGGAGAGATCTAGCCGTAGTATCCAATGAAAACGCTTTTCTGCATAAAGTTGGAGAAAGGCTGAAGGCAAATCGCATACCTTTCAAGTACACATCGGTCAATGAGGAGCCTATTAAAGACAGCCGGGTTGTAGAGGCAATGCTCTCCCTCATGAAGCTCGCATATTACGCTTCGCTGGGAGAAAAGGCTTGTGAAGAAATGGGAAGCGGAGAAGTTTTTTCTCTGATAAAAAATGTTATTTCTTCTCCGCTCTTTCAAATTGAAGATGAAAAGGCTGCCGCTAATTTTGAAATCGCTTCCAGAATTTTCGCCTCCATCCTTAATGTCTTGAACCAGGGGGGAGAGGAAGAGAAGGCTGAATTTTCTGATTTTAAGAGTTGGGAAATGTGGAAGGGGGCAAAGGACAAGGATTTGAACGCCTTCTTTGCGTTCCTTCTGATAAATTCTGAATTTAGAAAGAAAGTTATCGGAAAGATTGAACCTAAGGCAGGGGCAGATTCCAGGAAAAAGTGCCTCATCGAATTAGGTTTTCGTACAACTTCCTTGGCCCACCTATTTGATTTGGTAGATGAAGCCAAAAAGGATGTCGAGGACATCCCCCAACTTTTCTGGGATCTTTGGGACGTTGCCTGGTTTGTAAAAGGGGATAAAGGCGATTCGGAAAAAAAGCGGAAGTGGGAAAGGAAAAACAGGCCGGAAGTGTGGCAAAATCTGGCCTTTGATTCTACGGAAGCATCTAGCGACGTCAATGAATGGTTGGACCAGCTCATACGCCTCCAGCACTTAGCCCAGATTGGACCGGATGGGGAGAATGTGCCCGAGTTTGTTTACAGGGTTTGCAGTGCATCTATAGATTCAGACTCTCTTGCCCATGTGGCGCCTAAAGATGAAGCAGTTACCCTGTCTTCCCCTGTGGGAGTTGAGTCCGAAAGATTTGCAAAGGTTTGGGTGCCCGACGCCCAGGAAAACGTCTGGAACAAATTGCTAATGGAGGACCTGTTCTTCACCCGTCTTTTGGCAGCGATAGTTACCAATGAAAGGATAAAAAAGGCGTGCCCGGAACGCATCCCCGAGAAGGGCAGCATTCAAGATCGCTTCTCGGAAGAAGAGGAGTTTTCCAACCTCCGATCTTTGTTGACGGCGGCGAGCAGATCTAATGGGAAAACCGTATTTTTAGCCGTAGAAGATGAAGAACACACTCCACTGTTTTGCCTTGGAAGCCTGAATGAGGAGAGGCAAGAAAGCGACAATCCGGGAGAACAAGAGGATCGGGTTTTAAAGGATCTGGAACTTAGAAGCGACAGTCTGAGCGGAATGAGCGATTACTGCCGAGTTGTTTTGATCAAGGCAATAGAGGAGGGAGACGAGGAAAGAGCACAAGACGCCGCCTGTGCGCTAAAGCTTTTGAGTCAGAAGGTGGAAACTGCGGATCCCGCGTTTTGGAATTTTATCCAAAGGCCCGATCCTCGCGAGTTCGTAAAAACTTATGCACCTGCCGAAGGCACAGTTACGTTAAACCCCTCCAAAGTAGATTCGCTTTGGGGCACTCCGGTACCGAGTATTTTGCAAGATAACCGTTATTTGGGTCCTACAAAATCCGAAGGCCAAATGCAGTTTGGAACCATGGTCCATGCCTGTGCCCAGTGGGCCACGGAAGAGGGGCTTGATCAGATCAAAGTGTCCTCCACCGATAGAGTTGAGGCTGCGGTGGCGGATACCGCAGAAAAGCTGATGCAAAAATTTGGCGAAGAAGAGGAGTGTAATACAGATTTAACGCCTCTGGAGAAGATGACCTATAGGCGAAGAGCTGAAAAGGCAATGAAAAACCTGGCCAATTACTTTGTAAACACCTCTCAGCCTGCAAAAACCGGATGTCCTATAGCGTCAATGCCGGCTTTAGTGAAAGCTGAGGCCGAAAAATGGATAAGTTCTTCCTTTACCCTGGAAGAGGTTTTTGATCTTGTGAGAAATACCGAAGCCCTGCGGGATAAAGCCGTAACGGAAGAGGATTTTATAGAGGCACTGGAGAAGCTAGGCCATTTCACTGGCTTGGAATATTTCAAAGGAAAGACCATTCGTCTTACAGGAAAAATAGACAGGCTGGAAGAGAGGGAGGGGGATGTCCACTACGTTGTGGATTACAAGACGGGAAGCAGCCACTGCGGCAACCTGAAAGACTTTTCCGATCTCCAGCTCCTTTGTTACCAGCTGCTTTTGTATTTCCCGGGCGAAACGAGGAATTGCGAGGGGGCTGAGAAAGTCCCTTGGAAGGGGAAAGTGGTCGCCGACAAGTCGATGCTCTTTTCCGTAGAAAAAGAACCCTATCCGGCCTCTGCCAGAGATAAAAAGGACACAGAGTACAGTTATGGCAGCGGAACGGCGAAAAAATCCAGCTATGAGCGATATTTTCAGCCGTGCATCTTCAAGGAAGGCGGCCTTAACGATGAAGTTTTAAGTGAATGCCAAGGGAAATCCAGTAGTGAAAAAAAGTCTCTGATGGGGGAAATAAATATTCCGGAGTCAGACAATCCCATTCTGCAGTCTTTAAGAGAGCTAGTTCCTGTGGAGGATGAGAATCCTAGCCTCCTTCCCTGGGTCTTCTATATGCTCTCCAAATTCTTCTATGCCGTCCGCTACGTCGACTCAGCGCATTTTGATTTGAGGGAAGAACGAGAAAAAGGCGAAGAAGCAAAAGAAGAGCGGGACAGAATGGTGGAAACTATGACAATTTACGGATTGGGCGAGTAAAGAAGGAAAAACATGCCGGACAATCTCAAAAAAAGGGAATTTCATTCCACCGAAGATCAAAAAGCCGTAATAGAGTCCGCGGCAAAGCATCTTCTGGTAAAAGCCGGAGCCGGAAGCGGCAAAACCAGTACTTTGGTGCTCAGAATACGCCATTTCATAGACGAGGGGGCCAAGCCCCAGTCGGTATTAGGGCTGACTTTTACAAAAAAGGCTTCTATGGAGTTGGAGAAGAGGGCCGCCAAGGAACTGAAAAATAATAGTGAATCGCAGGCATCCGTGAAGGTCCACACTTACGATTCCTTTATTCAGGCGATAGTGAGGCAGTACGGGCTCATAATTGGCGTAGATCCGCAGCTCTCCCCCCTTTCCGATGCGGGCATTAACCAGTGCATCGCCGAAGTGCTGGAAAGCAACCATGAGGCTATAAGCACATGTTTTGAGGATATCGAGGAAATTGATTCTGATTTTTCCGCCCCCTACATATATCCCCTTCCCTCATCTTTCAGCTCAACAGATCTTCAGTCTTCCGTAAAACAGTTCACTTCTCAAGCCTTAAACTTCCTAATAAGCGAAAATCGCCTCAGTTTCAAGGCTGCAGCAGACGAAGCGAATAATTGGGTTCAAGTTTGGTCTGAATACCTGAAAGATTTAGAAGAGAAACTCGAGCAGAAACAAGAAGAAAAAGCGGAACTTATAAAAAGCATAAAGCAACTCCGGTGCAACGCAAGGCTTAGAAAGCTGGTGATAGATCTTTCCATAAAGTATGCTGAGGCTCGAGAAAAAAATAATTTGGCGGAGTATGGGGATTTCACCCTCTATGCTTTGAAACTGATTCATGATAAGCCATGGATTGCAGAAGAATACCGGAAAAAATTCAAATACGTTTTTCTGGATGAATACCAAGACACTAACCATACGCAGGGAATTTTGTTGCAGCTTCTGTTTAAGGACGGCCCCAGCGTTACGGCCGTAGGGGATGCGCAACAGGCGATATACGGCTTTCGGGGAACGGCTCCGGGGGCTTTTGAGTATTTCAAAAAAGCTTTTAAAGATGTGGAAGTGCTGGAGCTTCGCAAGACTTTTAGAAATAAGGAAAATGTAGCCTCTCTTGCCAACAACATTACTAAACGCATGCCCGAACGCCTCCCCCTTTCTCCCTCTGAAGCGGGGGGCAACGTCTGCGCGATGATCTATGCGGGGAAGGATAGCGAAGCGGGCCCCAGGGCTGCTTTAGAGTTCATAAAAAGGCAACAAAGGAAAAACCCTGATGCCACAATAGCTATTTTGGGGCGCCGTAATAGCGATCTGCCTGAATACCAGGAAATTCTCTCTAAGAATGGGATTGCCTGCATTCTTACGGGCAAATCGAAATTTGATGACGAAAATCCCATTGCAAGAGACCTTAGGGAAATTCTTACCGTAGCAGTCGATCCTTTTGCCTCTAAGGAGGCTGAAGACCTCCTGCTCTCTCCCCGTTACGCTTTTTCTCTGCAGGACATGTACAAAGTAGCCCATAAGGCAGGTGCGGAAAATAAAGATGCCAATCCTGACGACAAAAAAGAGCATCCCGATCCGGTAATTACCCTTCCCATATATTTGAGGTCGCTAAGTGAGAAACGAATTGAAGACCTTGCCCTCTCGGAAGAAGATGGCGAGGCAGATCGCAGAAGCGGAAGTGAAATTTTAAGCAGGTTTGTAAGGGATATTAAATCTGTGGAGGCGGCCTCTTTTGTAGGGCTTGAACATGCCGCAATAGAAGCATGGAAGGTCTTGAATTTAAACGCTGACATTTCCCTGGCAGATGAACTTCTCGGTTCCCTTCCTTATGAGAAGCTGACTTTGGAAGATGTTTTAGAGGCCGTAAAGGCTTACAAGTCCGATCTCGCCTCCAACCAAACTCCCAGCATACAAGGGTTTTTAGGATGGATTAAAGATTACCAGAAAGATTTTCGCCCTACCCCCATGGAAAAGGCGGGCGGGAAGCAAGGATGCCTCCCCGTAGAACTTATGACGATTCACCAGGCAAAAGGCCTGGAATGGGACGCTGTAGTAGTTGTCGGCATGCAAGACAATTTGGAGAAGCAAGACAGGGAGAAAGACAGCCATTTGGAAGATTTGCAAGAGAAGGGGACGATTCCTAAGGCTGGAAAAGATGGAAAAGAAAGCATGTGGATAGATTCTTACGGCTCTATTCCGGCTAATCTTAGAACCGATCTTGAAGATTGTGATCCATGCTACAGGAAGGCTTGTGAAAGCTTTACTTGCCTGTCGGGTGTAGGCATTAAAGAGCTGTCGAACCTTGTGGGGGACTTGTACAGAGAGGAGGTTAAGAAGACCATTCTGGAAGAAGCCCATGCAGCTTACGTGGCAATGACGCGCACTAGGGGCGATCTTCTGCTGATTTCAAAATGCCCTTACAATCTCGTTAATAGTAAGGGCGAGATTGCCAATGTTACAAATCATGGAGGCCTGTTTTGGAAAGACGCCGTTAAGTTTCTCCTTGGATCTGAAGCCTATTTTGATGACCAAGTCAAGAAGGCGAAAAAGGATAATGTCGCCTTCTTCTCTACAAACGAAGATTTAAAAGAGCTTCTGAGGGAAGCTGCAAACCAAAACGCCTCGGATGATGAGGAAGAGTTAGCCGACACTTGGCCTGTGCAGATTAAAGAGGGCATCCGAGAGAAACTGCAGGAGAGCGCCCAAAGGGTCAAAGATGCCCCTAAAGAAGGCAATGGAACAGGCAAACTATATAAAAGGGCTAAGGCTCTTTTGGCCTATGAAAAAGCAAGAAGCCAGAGGCATCAGAATTTAGTTGAACACTTGAACCTGGTATCCACCACCGATCTTCAGAAGCTGAGCATAAACGGTGGAAGCCTGAAGGATTTTATAAGGCCCATGCCTTCTCGCCCCAGTGCGGCGGCTGAGGCCGGAACTGAGTTTCATGCATGGGTAGCTGCTTACTTATTGAATCCATCTGAAGCTGAAAAAGTTAAAATTAGTGAGAAATACGAAAAAATTTCTCGCTGGCAGTCTACTTTTAAAGGATCGGATTGGAGTAAAAGGAAGTGCTGGGGCACCGAAGTCCCATATAGCATATCCTTAGACAGAGGGAACTTGGGAAAGATAGTCGTCACCACTAAGTTGGACGCCATTTTCAAAGGCGATCTGCAAGGAAATCGGGAAGACGAGGCCTTTACTATAGTCGATTGGAAGACCGGTCAAGTTCCTGCTGAAGAAGAGTTGCCGAAAAAGTTGCTGCAGCTAGATATTTATCGCCTCGCGCTGTCAAGAGCGCTGCATAAAGACATTAAGGCGATAGACGCCTGTCTTTACTACGTCCGTAATGGCGGAAGGCAATTTTCCGCTAAAGACAAAAGCGAGGAAGAAATTTTAGACGAGATTCTGAACATCGACGAGGGGAAACTCCGGATTCCAGAGGATAATTGACCGAAGGAGCCGAGAAGAGGAACCCCGAAAAGAAGGAACTGTGATAAAGAAACCTAGCAGCAGGCCCCAGCCTGCCGAAAAAACAAACAGAACCCGCAGGAGGCCGGTATCGAGAAAGCAGTCGGACTTCCTCAAGAAAAAGCCCGACGAGGAGCTGATAGCCCCGCCCGCCTACAAGCGCGGCTCCATGAGGGTGGTAGCCCTGGGAGGGCTTGGCGAAGTCGGCCGCAACATGAACACGATAGAGTACAACGGCCAGATCCTTTTGATAGACTGCGGAGTCCTCTTCCCCTCCGAAAAGCAGCCCGGGGTAGACCTTATCCTTCCTGATTTCGATTACATCCGCCCCCGCCTCGATAAGGTACAGGCCCTCGTACTCACCCACGGGCACGAGGACCACATAGGGGCCGTGCCTTACCTTCTGAGGGAAAGGCCCGACATCCCCCTCATTGGATCCAAGCTCACCCTCGCCCTGGTGCAGGCCAAGTGCGAAGAGTTCAAACTGAAGCCCAGGTGCATAGAGGTTAAAGACGGACAGGAAGTCAAAGCCGGAGTGTTCGATCTCAGCTTCATAGCCGTGACACACTCCATCCCGGATGCCCTGGCCGTCGTGGTCAAGACTCCGGCAGGCAAGATTATCGACACCGGAGATATGAAGATAGACCCCCTCCCCTTAGACAAGCGCCTGACGAACCTCAGGGCGTTCGCCAAAGAAGGCGAAGAGGGGGTGGACCTTCTGATGATGGACTCCACCAACGCCGAGGTCCCCGGCTTCGTCAAGCCTGAGATCTCCGTTGCCCCCGCTCTGGATCTGGCTTTTTCCCAGGCCAAGGCGAAGATTGTCGTGGCCAGCTTCTCCAGCCACGTGCACAGGGTCCAGCAGATTGTCGACATATCCTGCAAATACCACAGGCACGTGGTGTTTGTGGGCAGGAGCATGGTCAGGAACATGCAGATTGCGGCCGACCTCGGCTACCTCAAGCTCCCCAAGGGGGCAGTCGTGGACATAAAGGACATAGGCAAGTACAGGGACAACCAACTGGTCTACATCTGCACGGGATCTCAGGGAGAGCCTCTGGCCGCCCTGGGCAGGATCGCCAACGGCGAGCACAGGGACATCGAAGTGGGGGACAACGACACCGTCATCTTGGCCAGCTCCCTCATCCCCGGAAACGAGAAGGAAGTTTATGGCATCATAAACAAGCTCGTGAACCTCGGGGCCCGCGTAGTCAACAGGGACAACGCCTCCATCCACGTCTCCGGACATGCTGACGAAGGGGAGCTGCTGTACATGTACAACATCGTCCAGCCCAGAAACGCCATGCCGATACACGGGGAGGCCCGCCACCAGCTGGCAAACGGCCTCATCGCAATAAAGACCGGGGTGGATCCCAAAAACGTAGTGCTGGCGAGGAACGGAGACGTAGTGGACCTCTACAAGTCCAAAGCCTCAATCGTGGGGTCGGTCCCCTGCCAGTACGTGTACGTAGACGGATCGAGCGTAGGGGAGGTGTCGGAAGAGGAGCTGGAGAAGAGGAGGCAGCTCAGCACCGACGGCTACGTATCCGCTTTTGTGCCGGTCGATCTAAAGAAGTGTAAAGTTGTAGGAGAAGTCAGCGTTTCCGCCAGCCCCCTGCTGCAGCGGGAAGTCGATCTGAAGAAGATCCAGACCATAGCTTCTGACGCGGTAGGAGCGGAAATGCAGGGAGGAGAGAAGAACACAAAGAAGCTAGAGCAGGAGCTGAAGCGCAGCTTGAGCGCATACCTGGGGAGAAACACCCAGAGGAAGCCCATAATCATTCCAGCCGTAAGTTCGGTCGGTACAACAAAATAACTCGTTTTTAATAAGGAGTGACAATGCCAGGAATGACTTTGACAAGGGTGGAGGCCGCAGCGCGATCCGAAGCCATAAAGAACGTCTCCTACGACGTCTATGTGGACATCACCCGCGGGGAAGAGTTCTTCTTCTCCCAGTCCACCATAAAGTTCGACGCCACCCAGCCTTCCACCTTTTTGGATCTGATAGCCAAGAAAGTCACCTCCATAGAGCTGAATGGTGAGGCCGTAGACGTAGACAGCGCCGTGGAAGAGGGCAGGATCAACCTGACCGGCCTTTCCGATCACAACGTGGTAACGGTGAAGGCCTTCTGCCCCTATTCCCACACCGGGGAAGGCCTGCACCGCTCGGTAGATCCCACGGACTCCAAAATTTACCTCTACTCCCAGTTTGAAGTGATGGACTGCAGGAGGGTTTACGCCTGCTTCGACCAGCCCGACATCAAGGCCACTTTCAACTTCGTGATAGATTCGCCTACCTCCTGGACCGTGCTTTCCACCACCAAGCCCGCCAACAGGGTCACTTTGGACAGGAACACCGAAAAGGGCACCACCTCCAAGGGCGTGGAGAGCGTAGACAGGTGGACCTTCGAGACTACGCCGGTGATGTCGACGTACCTCACCTCCCTCATAGCGGGCCCCTACGCCGGATGGAAGGTCACCCGCCTCATCGACGGCAAGCACATGGATATGGGCCTCTACTGCAGGCAGTCCATCAAAGACAGCCTCGGCAAGGACGCTTCCTACATCTTCGACGAGACCGAGAAGGGCTTCCGCTTCTACTCCCAGTGCTGGGGCGTGTCCTACCCTTACGGCAAGTACGACCAGATCTTCGTGCCCGAGTACAACGCCGGCGCCATGGAAAACATTGCCAACGTCACCGTGAGGGATTCTTACGTGTTCCAGTCCAAGGTCTCCGGGGCCCTGGAAGACAGGAGGATCACGAGCCTCCTGCACGAGCTGGCCCACATGTGGTTCGGAGACCTTGTCACCATGAAGTGGTGGAACGACCTGTGGCTCAACGAATCTTTCGCAGAGTTCATGTCGACCCTGTGCGCGGCCGAAGCCACCGAGTGGAAGGACGAGTGGGCCACCTTCGCCTGCGGGGAAAAGAACTGGGGCCAGGAGCAGGATCAGCTCCCCACCACCCACCCCATCGTGGCCGACATAAACGACATCTCAGACACCGAGGTCGCCTTCGACGGCATCACCTACGCCAAAGGCGCGGCCGTCCTAAAGCAGCTCGTGGCATACGTGGGCAGGGAGAACTTCTTCAGGGCCATAAACGCGTACCTCCTCGCGCACGCCTATTCCAACGCCACCCTCCACGACCTGCTCTCCGAACTCAACGCCTCCAGCGGAAAGGACCTCGACTCCTGGGCCAAGCTCTGGCTCGAAACCAGCGGGATCAACACCCTCGCCACCAAGCTCGAGACCAACCCCGACGGCATCATTACCAGCTTCAAGATCCAGCAGAAGCCTTCCGCGGGCAACGGAATCCTCAGGCCCCACAGGATCGAAGTCGGCTTCTACAACCTTGACGACAGAGGCGCGGTCAAGAGGGAGTGCATGTTCGACGCCGAGATCAAGCCCGAAGCTGAGACGGAGCTGTTCGAGATAGAGGGGCAAAAGAGGCCCGACTTCATCCTCATAAACGACGAGGACCTCACCTACGCCAAGCTCCGCTTCGACCCAGCCTCCCTCTCCTTCCTCGAGGAGCACATATCGGACTTCGAAGATCCCCTCGCCCGCGCCATAACCTGCCTGGCGCTGTGGGACATGACCCGCGACGGGGAGTACCCGGCGGAGAAGTTCGTGAACGTCATCTTCTCCCAGCTCGAGACCGAGACCCAGTCCACAGTCTTCAGCACCATGCTCAAGAACCTGCTCATCGCGGTCCAGGAGTACGTGCCCTCCGACGTGAAGGGCAAGATGCTGGAAGAAGCCGGCAAGAGGCTCTGGAAGATGGCCTCCGCGGCAGAGGCGGGGAGCGACCGCCAGTTCCAGCTGGTCACCGCCTACCTCTCCCTGGGATCCGATCCCGCCTTCGAAAGCACCGCGAGGGGGCTTCTCGACGGCTCCGTCACCCTTCCCGGCCTTGAGGTCGACAACAACATGCGCTGGAGCATCGTAATAGCCCTGGCGCACGTGGGAGCGGTGGATCAGAGCGAGATAGACCAGCAGCTGGCAATGGACGAATCCATCCAGAATAAGGAGTTCGCCTACAAGGCCAGGGCGATCCAGCCCACCAAGGAAGCCAAGGCATGGGCGTGGGACCAGGCCATAAACAACCTGAACCTCACCAACTCCCAGCTGGCCTGCGTGGTGCAGGGCTTCGCCGGGGACGAAGACCCCGAGCTCTACAAGCCCTACGTCAACCTCTACTTCGACAACATCAACTCCATTTGGAGCAAGAGGACCTTCCACATGGCCGAGACCCTGCTGGGCTCCTGCGTGAGCTACTACAGCCTCTACCCCTACAACGCCCCCAGCGCGGAAGTGGTGGAGGCGGGCGAGGCCTGGCTCAAGGCCAATCCTGACGCCCCCAAGGCCCTCAAGGGCATAATCGAGGACAACCTCGACAAGTCCAAGAGGCGCATGGCCGTGGAAAAGTACAACAACTCCCTGAAGTAAAAGGGATCTTGTAATAAGAAAGGGCGCCCGAAGGCGCCCCTTTTTTTATTGCGCCTACTTCTTTAGGGGGGTGCTGCTCACCAGGGATACGAGGGCGTCTTTGAGCTTGTCGTAGGGAGGCATGACGAACTTCAAAGTCTCCGGCCAGAGCGGCTTTTCTATGACGCTCTTTGTGTGGCTGAACTCCAAAAAGCCGGCTTTGCCGTGGTAGTGCCCCATTCCGCTGGCCCCTATGCCCCCAAAGGGCAGACGGCTGGAAGAGAGCTGGGCCAAGGTGACGTTGAGCTCCAAAGAGCCGCTCTGCGTCCTCTTTTCGAACATCTTCTGTATCTTCGGGTTTTGGTCGAACACGTACAGGGCTAGGGGGCTCGGCCTGTCGTTGATAAAATCTATGGCCTCCACCGCGTCTTTTACGCACACTATCGGCAGCACCGGCCCGAAGATTTCGTCCTGCATCGCCTTGCAGGAGGGGTCGGACCCCACGAGCACCGTGGGGGAAATGTAGAGCCTCTCCTTGTCGAAAGACCCCCCGCTCGCCAGGGTGCCTGCCAGGGGGTCCGAAGAGGGTAGCAGGGAGATCAGCCTGTCGAACTGGCGGGAATTGACGATCCTCCCGTAGCTCTCGCTCTCCATGGGGTCCGGCCCGAAGAACTTTTCGCAGGCCTTGCCTATTTCCTCCGCCAGGGGCCCTGCAAGCTCTTTGGTAGTCAGGCAGTAGTCGGGCGCCACGCAGGTCTGTCCGGAATTTATGAACTTGCCCCAGGCTATCCTCTTCGCCACTGCCTTTATCCTGCAGGAGGACCCCACGTAGCAGGGGCTCTTGCCCCCGAGCTCCAAAGTCACCGGGGTCAGGGTCTTTGCGGCCAGTTGCATGAGGATGGATCCCACTTTTTTTCCGCCGGTAAAGAAGAGGCGCCCGAAGCGGTGGGACAGGAGGCGCTGGTTTGCAGCCCTCCCCCCCTGGAGGACCTGGACCTGGTTTGCGTCCATATAGTCTTTCAAAAGCTCTTCAAGCTTTTCGCTGGTGTTAGGGGAAAGGTCGGAAGGCTTCAAAATTACGGGGCATCCTGCGGCTATGGCGTCCACCATGGGTTCCAGGGAGAGGAGTACCGGGTAGTTCCACGGGGAGATTATGAGCGCCACCCCCTCCGGCTCGCACTTGGTCCAGCTGCACGCGGGCCAGGTGGTCCAAGGGGGCAAGAGGTAGTGCCTTGCCCCCCAGCACCTCATCCTGGGAAGGACGTAGTTTATCTCGTTTATGACGAGCCCTATCTCCATCATCAGGGTCTCTTCGCGGGGCTTGCCAACGTCCTTAAACACGGCCAGGCACAGATCCTCCGCGTTGTCCCTGAGCATCCGCCTCAGGGCGCAAAGCTGCGCCGCCCGGTGGGCCATGGGCAGGCATTCCTGATCCCGAAAGCTCCGGTTCATTTTTGCCACTGCCTCGTCTATCGTCCTCGGGCTGGATTCATTCATTTGCCCTTCTCCTTCCCACAAATTCGTCCATACAGGAATTTATGCCGAAAATATTTTCGATCCTGTCGGCCAGAGGGACCGGGGAGTTGGCCACAAAGCCCGCCACGGCCGCAAAGGGGGGCAGGATCAGCCTTTCCCGGCCGAGCCTTATGGCTTTCACAACTTCCTCCGCCACTTTTTCCGGGCGCAGGATTGGCAAAAGCGAAGGGATTCTGGTCTTGACCCCTTCAAACATCCCGGTGCTTATGTAGAAGGGGCACACGAGCAGAGTCTTTATGTGCGACCCCTCCTTCTTCAGCTCGTTTCTAAGCGATGAAGTGAAGCCTACGGCCGCGAACTTGCTTGCGCTGTAGGCCGTAAGCCGGGCGCTCCCTATCAGCCCCGCCGC
>JAFYIA010000074.1 GCA_017538865.1 Aeriscardovia sp.
CCACCTTCTCCACGGCCAGCGTGGAAAGCTTTGAGAACTTCAAGAAGGGCCTGTTTAGGGGCTTTGCCTTCACGGGGGGGATGTACCTTCTCTCCCTCGGCCTCTGCTTTGCGGGGTTCTTCATAGGGGCAGCGTGAGAGGTCCTGTAATTTTAAGGCGCCCCGCTTTTACCGCCGGGGCGCCTTTTTTAAAGGGGGAAGGCTAGGCTGCGGCTTTCAGCCTCTCTTCAACCATTTCCGGAATCGCCTCATCTATAGGGGCTGAAATGAGGCGGGAAGCCAAATGGTCATACGGCGTCTCACCCTGGTTTACAATTACCAGGGAAAGCCCCATCTGCACGGCTATAGGCGCCAGCGAAGCCGCAGGGTAAACTCCCAGGCTAGTCCCTATTACCCACATTTCTTCGCATGAGCGCATGTCCTCGACGCACTTTTCCATGGAGCCTGCGGGAAGGGGCTCGCCAAAGTAGACTACGTCCGTTTTTAGAATGCCTCCGCATTTTTCGCACCTGGGATCGGGGGCCTCGTCCAGGGTCTTCATAATCTCTTTCGTATCGTACTTTTCCCCGCACTTCATGCAGTGGCTGGTCAGGATGGTCCCATGGAGGTCCACTACATTTCTGCTTCCAGCCTTTTCGTGCAGGCCGTCAAAGTTCTGCGTGGCCAGGACCTCGAGGCCGCCCGCCTTTTCAAGCTCTGCCAGGGCGAAATGGGCCTTGGTGCACCGGGCGTTCCACACGGGGCTCTCTTTTTGCCACTTCCACGAAAATTCCCTGGCCGCTTTGTCTTTCATAAAGGCGTCTATGTCGTAGACCTGCATCTGGTCCGGATGCTTCGTCCAGACGCCGTCGGGGCCCCTGAAATCCGGAATGCCGGCCGAAGTCGAAATTCCGGCCCCTGTAAGCACTGCGATCTTCCTCACTCTTCCTCCTTGGCTATAATCTCTTCCACTCCCTCTTTCTTGTTCGCGAACCTCGCCATGGCGAACAGGTAGTCCGACATCCTGTTCACAAACGCCATGTCTTCGTCCCTTATGGGCTCCGACCCCGTCTGGTTGTAGGCCACGCAGCTCCTCTCGGCCTTCCTCACAAGGGTTCTGGCAAAGTGGAGCCTCGCCGCCGTGGGGCATCCCCCAGGGAGGATGAACTCGTGAATTGGCTCAACTACCCCCATGTACTTGTCTATCGCGCCTTCGAGCTCCTCGGTGTCCTTCTTGCCTATGAGCTCCTCGCCTGCGGCGATGTCGCTTTGCAACCTGTAGAACTTGTGCCCGAGCGCCATGAGGGGGGGCTTTAGGCAGGAAAGCTCCTCCGGCAGGGTAGAGGCCACCACCCCAAGCCACGACTGGGCCGCGTCCAGGTTTCCCACCGCCTCCACCTTCATGGCGGACTTGGGGGTCCTGGTCCCGTTGTACTGGCAGGTTATGCCCTTGTCGCCCTTCCTCGTATAGAGTTTCGCAGGTCCGTCTTCTTCTTTGTCTTTGTCCATTCTTCCTCCATGTAGGATTGATATGAAGCAATCAGAAAGCGAGGGAAACGTTGCGCAGGTTTTCGTGGTTCAATCTGGCCTCTCTCTTATTCTCCGTCACTTCCATCGTAGCCCTCTTCCCCCTGCTCGAGGGCTGGGGCGCCTTCTGGTTCACCCTCTCGCTTTTTTCGCTCCTCTTTTCCCTCTCGCTCCCCCTCTTTCCCGAGGAGTTCGTCGGCCGGGGGAGGAGGGCCCCCTACTTCCTCTCGTCCTTCAGCCTGGAAGTCCTGGCCTGCTCCCTCTCCTTCGCCTTCCCCTTCCCAATCTGGGTCCCCATACTCTTCGGAGCCCTCTTCGTCCTCTTTTCGGGTCTCCTCTTTACTCGCCCTCTGAGGCTCTTTTGCAGAGCTTTAAGGCCCAGGGCCAGGAAATGAGCAGGAGCACGGCCGTGCACACCCCGCTCAAAGTGTCTCCGGGAAAGCCTTGGGCGAGGACTATCCAGAGCATCTTCCAGTCGAACTGGCGAAGGTAGATGAAGTAATAGAGGTTCAAAAGGAAGCCGTAGGCCCACCCGGAGCAGAGCCCACCAAGGGCGAGAACCCACCTCCTGGCCTTTTTGTCTTTTAAGAGCCCCGCGGCCAGGCCCAAAAGCCCCCAGGCCAGCATCTGCCAGGCCGTCCAGGTCCCCTGCCCGAGGTAGAAGTTCGAGACCAGCGGCGTCAGCGCGCCTGCGAGGAACCCCTCGCTCGGCCCAAGGCTCATCCCCGCCAAAATCACGAGGAAGTTCGTAAATTCGACCCCCTCTATCGGGATCCTGACCAGCCTCAGGGCGCAGGCGAGGGCCGTGAGCGCGCAGAGGACCGCTATAGCCCTCGCCGGGATCTTTTTGGCTTCCGCCCCCCAAAGAGCCAATGCCGCTATGCACGGGAGGGCCGCAGCGGTAAAGGCGAAGGCCATTTGGGCCTTAAAAAGGCAGATGAGGCAGAGGAGGCCTACCCCCGCAAGGAAGCTTAAAGAGAGGATCCATCCCCGGATGCTTTTCTTCGTCATGCGCAGTCCTTTAAAGTCAGTACGTTTTCATTCGGAAAGGCCCTGTGAAAGGGCGTGGTAAAGAAGGCCCTCCCCCCTACAAGCTCCCGGCTTCCTCCGAGGAAGGCCTTCTTCCCCTTCAAAAGGCAGAGGGTCCTGTCTGAAAAGGAGGCGCAGAAGGCGGGGTCGTGTGTGGAAAAGACGACGAGCGCCCCCTCCTGGGCCCGCTTCAAGATCTCTTCTCCCACTTCCTCCCGGGCTTCCCCGTCAAGGCTCCTCGCGGGCTCGTCCAAAAGAATCACGTTTTTTCCGGACCTCAAGGCGATGAGGTCGGCCGCCCTCTGCATCTCCCCGCGGCTCCCGGTCAAAAATTCTTCTTTTCCGAGCTCTTCCCCTTCCTTCAGGGCGAGAAGGGGAAGGGGGTCTTGAGGGAGGAAGAAGCTTCCTCCTTTGCGATCCCGCCTCCAAATCCTCCCGAACCTGGGGCGCAGGGGCCCCGCCAAGAGCTTTAAAAGCGTGCTCTTCCCGCTCCCGTTCTCTCCGACCAGGGCCAGGGCCTCCCCGAAAAAGGCGTCGAAGGAAAGATCGGAGACGTCCAGGGAGGGGGAGCCCGGCCAGGCGAAGGCGAGGTGGGAGGCGGAAAGCGCCTTTTCCCCGAAAGGAGGGCGCCTGCGCAAAGGGGCGGCCTTCGGGGAATAGGGGATCTTTTCGGCCTCCTTCACGCTGAGGGGCAGGGCGAGGCCCTGGGACAGGTACAGCTTTTGAAAGTCCGGCACGAGGCCCCTTTCGCCTTGCGCCCAGAGGCTTTCCAAGGCCTCCTTCGCCCCTCCTTCGGCCAGCACCTTCCCTTCCTTCAGCGCCACGACCCTCGGGTTTAGGGAAAGGAGGGGCTCAAGGTCGTGCTCCGCTATGAGGAAGGAAATCCCCAGCTCGCGGTTCAAAGACGCGATGAGGGAGGCGGCGCGGCGCCTCGAGACCGGGTCCAGGGGGGAGAGGGGCTCGTCCAAGAGGACCAGGCCGGGGCTCCGGGAGAGGGCCGCGGCGAGGGCGCAAACCTCCACCTGACCCGCCGAGAGGGAGGAAAAGGGCTCGTCCAAGAGGTGGCTTATCCCCAAAAAAGCCAGGACGTCGAAGACTTCCAGGTCCCCCGCCCCCCACGTCTCCATCTCCTCCCTGAGGCACCCCCCGAGCATTGCGGAGGCGGGCTCCTGCGGCACCGAGGCGATTTTGAGCTCCGGGGGGAGCGAAATTTCCCCCCCGCTTTTTTCTTCCTCGCCCGCCAGGACTTTGAGGAGGGTCGTCTTCCCGCTCCCGTTTCTGCCCAAAAGGACCGTGAGGGAGGAGGGGGGGAGCGAAAACGAGGCGCCCTTCAAAGCTTCCTTCCCGCCCCTTTTGACAAAGAGCCCTTTTATCTCCACGCGGCCGCCCAAGCCCTCTCGCCCCCTTCAAAAAGGTAGGGGAGGGGCGCCAATACGGGGGCCGCGGCCAGGGGGAAGGGGGGGCGCAGGAAGCACAGGGCCGAGAGGCCTATGGAAAAAGCCACGAGGAGCCAGGACTTTAGGGAGGCGCGCCGCCGCGGAAGGCCCGGCGCCTCCTTTTCCAGCTTCTCTAGCCTCTCTATCCTTTCTCCGGGAGAAAAGAGGGAGAGCGCGAGGAGGGCGTAGACGAGCTTTTTAGCCTCCCTCCTCCCCCGTTTTTTAAAAAGGGAGGGCTTTTGCCCCTGGGATTTTAAAAGCCCGAAGAGGGAGGAGGCGAGGGAGGCCAAGGAGAGGACCATCCCGGCGCTCACTTCCACTATCAGGGCCGACTTTGAAAAGGCCTTGGAGCGCGCCCTTCCCGCCCCCTTCCTCTCCTGGGCCCGCCTTTCGAAGAGGCCCGCAAGGCAGATGTTCAGAAAGGCCAGAGAGAGGAAGGAGGCCTCCTTCAAGCCCGCAAACGTCGCCCTGAAAACGGAAAAGCGGAAAAAGGGCCGGCCCTGCCCGAAGGTGAGGAGGGTGACGGCGAAGATGACGAAGGCCGGGGGCAGCGCCGCCACGAGGGCCCTGGCCATCCCCCTCCTGCTCCCGAAGAGGAGCTCTGCGCCGGCTGCGGCCGCGAAAAACTCCCCCTGCGCGGGGAGGCACTTCATGGAGCTCACGGCCGCGACTTCCGCGGTGAAGTACACGAGGAGGGACAAGGGGGAGAGGCGGTAGAAGGGGAAGGAGCGCATCAGCGGACGGGGCAGGCCCCCCCTGCGCAGTCGCTCTGGCCCACGATTTCCATTTGCGCCTCTTCCGAGGCGTCTCCGAAGGCCGCCTCGGGGTCGGCGGTGATGGCCTCCACCATCTTTTCGTACTCCTCCTCGCCTATGGTCTCCTTGGGCATCTGGGCATATCCCCCGTCGACGTACTCGAGCAGGGAGGTGGACTTGATCTTCCCCGCGAAGGCGGAGAGGATCTGGGGGAGCTTTTCGGCCTCGTCCTTCCTGAAGGTCACGGTGCAGCTGACGGCGTTGTCGGACCAGAAGCGCTGGAGGAAGGCCTGGGTGGCCAGCTGCTCGGATGCCGACACGTCCCCGGCGCTGGCAAAAGTGTCTAGGTCGGCCCCGTAGGGCTTGACGGGGAACTCCACGCACATCGTGTGCTTGTTGTAGATGTCGGGCTCGACTTTGTAGCCGCAGTCTTTGAGGACCTGGACCAAGGGGTCGGAATCTTGGAAGCGGATCCTCTGTATGAAGCGGCGGGCCCACTGGAAGTGCATGCCCTCGCTCGCCCCCGCGAGCTTGGCCACGGTGCCGGAGGGCTTTACCGTGGTGAGCTTTCTGGAGGGCCCGCACCCGAGCTCTCTGCTGTACTCTTCGTCCGCCGCCCTGACGGCCTCGTAGAGGCCGGTAAGGGCGGCGGCGATCTTCTGGCTGTAGACGGGCTCTTGCCCGTCCCATCCCTCTACGGCCCTGGAGCCGAAGCGGGAGAGGAACCAGTCCTGGATCCCCGACAGGCTGACCCCGATCCTGCGGTTGCGCCCTATGGCCTTGCGGCTGATCTCCCAGTCGTAGGAGCCGAAGGTCACCCTCTTGGCGTAGCGCACGGCGAGCCTCGCCACTTCCCCGAGGTCCCAGCCGTTCTCTTCGGCGATCGCGGGGAAGATCTCGAACAGGTTGCAGGGCTCCCCGTCTTCCAGGGTTATCTCCCCGCAGGGGTTGGTCCCCATCGCCAAGGGATCCGCTTCCGGGTTGAACCCGTCTTCGAGCCTTCCGAAGTTCCGGGAGAGGCCGAGGTCCACCACGCCGGGTTCCCCGTTCACCACGACTTCGCGGGCGACCTCCTCGAACTGCTCCCTCTTCCCGTCGGTGACTACCGAGTTGTTCGAGGCCCAGCGGTGGTGCATGAGCTTTTCGCTGTCCTGCTTCATCTTCCTGAAGGCCTCGTCGTCCCAGTCCCCCAGGGCCAGCTCCGCGCTCCTGCGGACGTTGCCGGCGACTACGGCCTTGCCGATGAGGTTTCCGATGTCTGTGGCGTCGACGGAAGTGAGGCGCCTGCCGGCGGCAGCGTTCAGAATGGCGTTCACGTCGAGCAGCATCTCCACCAGGGGGCCCGCCCCGGAGGCCGTGCCCCCGAAGCCCTTTATCCTCTCCCCCCTCGCCCTGAGTTCCGACACGTCTATGGACAGCGCCCTCGAAGGGCCGTAGGAGAAATGGGAGTCTATGAGGTAGGCCAGGGCCATGACCCAGCCTTCCCTGGAGTCGGGGACCCTGAGGAGCTCCTCCCCTTCCCTTTCCTCCCTCCCCGAAAGGTCCTCGGCCCCGGCGCTTCTGGCCTCTTCGTACGAGCCGTTGGAGGGATCGATGAAGACTTTGAGGTCGGTCTCCCTCTCTACTGCAGGGATCTGGGAGATGTTGCCCCGGGTGACGGAGAACCCCACACCCCCGCCCTTCATGAGCTCGTCGAAGGTGAAGGCGAAGGGCATCGAGACTGCGGGGAGGGAGGGATCGAGGTAGGGGGGGAGGATCTTGGAATCCCCGTAGGGCTGGGGGCGCATGGAGATGAACCAGCAGTTGTTCAAAGAGTCTCCGTGGAGCCTCTGGTAGCGGGTGCCGCTCACCCAGAGGTTGCGCCCGGAGGGGGTGGCGGAGAGGGAGTAGACGAGGCGGAAGAGATCTTTCGCCTCTTCCTCCATCTCCTCTTTGGCTTTTTCGTCGCCCTCTTCAAGCCTGGGGTCGAGGTTGACGTTGCCCTCGACCACCCTTTTCACGGTCTCCGGCCACGTCTCCGTCCTCTTCTCGTCCTCCAAAAACCTCGCGTAGGTCCTCTTGTAGGTTATCCACCCCAGGGGCCCCCAGTGGGGCTTTACCTCCCTCACGATCCTGTCGACGAAATCCCGGTCCAGCTCCACCTCGAACCCGCTCATGCCAGGGCCTCCCCCTTCTGCGTCAAGAAAATAGAATTTACTAGATATGGCACTTTGACGGCCAAAAAACACTATATCTAGTAGTCTACCCGCTTTGCGGGGCTGGGTTCGCCCCTCCCTCCCCCCTAGAGCGGGAAGCGCGTAGAAGGGACTTGAGACATGCCGAAAGAGGAAAAGGGAGGCGGGATTTTGACCCTCGTGGCCTCGCCTATCGGAAACGATCTGGACCTCTCCCCGAGAGCCAGGGCCGCGATAGAGGGGGCCGACCTCATAGCCGCCGAAGACACGAGGAGGTTTTTGGCCCTGTGCTCGAGGGAGGGCCTCTCCCCCAAGGGGAGGATCGTCTCCTACTACGACCAGGTGGAGAAGGGGAAGGCCGGAAAGATAGTGGACGAAGTCCTCTCCGGGGCGAGGGCCGTTTTGATTTCAGACGCCGGGACCCCGGTCATAAACGACCCCGGGTACGTGGTGGTAAACGAGGCCGCGAGGCGGGGGGCCAGGGTCACTTCCTGTCCCGGCCCCTGCGCCGCCGTCACGGCTTTGATCCTCTCGGGCTTCCGGGCCGACAGGTTCTGCTACGAGGGGTTTGTCCCGAGAAAGGAGGGGGAGAGGAAGCGGGAGTTTGAAAGGCTCCGCTCGGAGGAGAGGACCTCGATCTTTTACGAGTCGGCCAGGAGGCTGGAGGGGAGCCTCAGGGATATGGAGCAGGCCCTGGGGCCTGAGCGCAGGATCTGCATAGCCAGGGAGCTTACAAAAGAGCACGAGGAAGTTTTGAGGGTGACCCTGGGGGAGGCTTTGGGGCTCAAAGGTATCATGGGAGAGGTTGCACTGGTCGTGGAAGGATGCCCCCCTAAGAAGGGGGAGGCCGCAGATTTTGTCGAAGAGGCCGAGAGGATGGCCCGCGAGGGCGCCAGGCTGAAGGACGCGGTCAAAGAGATCGCCAGAAGAGAGGGGGTCTCGCCCCACGAGCTTTACGAAAAAGTACAGGAAAGCAGAAGAGGAAAATGACCCATATTCTAGTAGCCGTGGCCTGGCCCTACGCCAACGGGCCCAGGCACATAGGACACATCGCCGGCTTCGCCGTCCCCTCCGACATCTTCGCCCGCTACCAGAGGATGAAGGGAAACGAGGTCCTCATGGTCTCCGGCACCGACGAGCACGGCACCCCCATACTCGTCCAGGCCGAAAAGGAGGGGATGAGCCCGGAGGCCCTCTCCCTCAAGTACCACAAGGTCATAACCGAGGACCTGAGGGACCTGGGGATGAGCTACGACATCTTCACCCGGACCCGCACCGAGACCCACAGGGAGGCCGTCCAGGAGCTCTTCAGATCCGCCCTCAGGAACGGGTACGTGTACCTGTCGGAACAGAAGGTCGCGATCTCCCCCTCCACCGGCCGCACCCTCCCCGACCGCTACATCGAGGGCACCTGCCCCTTCTGCGGCGCCGAAGACGCCCGGGGGGACCAGTGCGACGAGTGCGGCAAGGAGCTCGACCCCACCGACCTTTTGAACCCCAGAAGCAAGATAGACGGCTCCACCCCCATCTTCACTTCCAAGGAGCACTACTTTTTGGACCTTCCCGCACTGAAGCCCTGCCTTGAAAAGTGGCTGGAAGGGTGCCGGGGCTGGAGGGGCCCCGTCATGGCCTTCGCAAAGTCGCTCCTAAAGGACCCCCGCCCCCGCGCCATTACCCGGGACATCGACTGGGGGGTGCCCCTGCCCGAGGGCCCCTTTGGGAGCGACCCCTCCAAGAGGTTCTACGTCTGGTTCGACGCGCTCGTGGGGTACCTGTCTTCCTGCCTGGAGTGGAGCCTTAGGGAAGGGAGGGAAGGCGAGTGGGAAAAGTGGTGGAAGGATGGGGCCGAGAGCTACTACTTTATGGGCAAAGACAACATCACCTTCCACACCGAGATCTGGCCCGCCGTCCTCATGGCTTCAGGCGGGGTGAAGGAGGGCGACTCCCCTTCGCGCTTTGGAAAGCTCTCCCTCCCCTCCAAGGTCGTGGCCTCCGGGTTTATGACCATGAAGGGCGCGAAGTTTTCGAGCTCCAGGGGGGTCGTGGTGTACCTGAGGGACCTTCTAAAGATCTGCCAGCCCGACGCCGTGCGCTACTTCATAGCCTCCTGCGGCCCTGAAAAGGAGGACGCGGACTTCTCCTTCGAGGAGCTGGAGAGAAAGGTGAACGGGGAGCTGGTGGCCTCATGGGGGAACCTGGTGAACAGGGTGTGCACGCTCATATACAAAAACTGGGGTGAGATCCCGGATCCCGAGGGGCTGGACCCCAGGGGGGAGGACCTTTTGAAGTCCACCCTGGAAGGCTTCGGCGAGGTGGGAGGCTTAATCGGCGAAAACCGCCTGCACGAGGCATTGTCCAAAGCGATGCGCCTGGCGGGGGACGTGAACCGCTACCTTTCCGAGTCCGAGCCGTGGAAGAAGGGGGAAGGGGAGCAAAAGAAGATCCTCTTTGCGGCGGCGCAGGGGGTGTGCGACATAAACGTCATGCTCTCCCCCTTCCTCCCCTTCTCCTCCCCCGAGGTCTTTTCCCTCCTGGCTCTCCCTTCCTCATCCTCCCTTCCCAAGACGAGGAAGGTCGAAGAGGGAGGGGAAGAGTGGAGCGAAATCTGCGGGCCCTACGAGTGCGGATCCTGGGCCCGCAGGGAGCTTTGCATCGGGGCGAAGGTGCCAAAGCCGCGCCCCCTGTTCAAGAAATTCGAGGCGCCGAGTGAAGCATAAGGAAAGGGGCTGGGCTGAGCCCCTGAAAGTCGAAGGGATGGCGGACGACCATACCCACATCCTCTCCATCCCCTCCTTTGCAGAGGAGGAGGGGGCCTCGCCCCTCTCCCCGGAAGAGATCTGGCAAAAGAGCCGCGAAGCCGGGGTGGAAAAGGCGATTGAGGTCGCCTGCGAGGAAAAGTACTTCGAAGAGGCGGCGGAGTTTGCGGAAAAAAACGCGGGGGTCTTTTACGCCCTCGCCATCCACCCCATAGAGGCCCTGGCCTACGGCGGGGAGGAGGGATACCGAAGGGCCTTTGAAAAGATGAAGGAGGTCATCTCCTCCCACCCCAAAAAGCTCGCCGCCGTGGGGGAGAGCGGGATGGACTTCTTCCACGCCGACCTTTCCACCCTCCCCTTCCAAAGGAAGGCGCTTTTGGACCACATAGCCCTCGCAAACGACCTGGGGCTCCCCCTCCAGATCCATGACCACGGGGCGCACAGGGAGGTCTTTTCCGCCCTCAAAGAGGGAGGGGCCAAGAAGGTCGTGTTCCACTCCTTTTCCGGGGACGCGGACTTTGCCAGGGCGGTGTGCGAAGAGGGGTGGTACCTCAGCTTTTCCGGCATGGTGACGTTCAAGAACGCCAAGGACATGCAATCCGCCCTCCTCGCCTCGCCGCGCGGCAGGATCCTCTCGGAGACCGACGCCCCCTCCCTCGCCCCGGCCCCCTACAGGGGGAGGGTGAACGCGCCATGGATGCTGGGGTGGACCCTCAGGTTCATGGGGGATCTCCTGCGGCTCCCCGCAGCCGAAATTGCTAAGATTACAAGGGAAAACGCGCAGGCCGCGTACGAAGCTTGGAGGTAGAAATGAAAAGCTGCGTAGGAATTATTGGGCTGGGCTCCATGGGGGCCTCTTTGGCCCGGAACCTCGCCCGCCACGGCTACAAGGTCTCGGTCTACAACAGGACCTTCGAAAAGGCGGAGGAGTTCGTAAAGGAGGCCCCGGAGGAGGGGTTCGCGCTCTGCAGGACTTTGGAGGACCTCGCCTCCTCCCTTCCGGCCCCCAGGGTGGTTTTGAGCGTGATAACGGCCGGCGCCCCCACGAGGGCGGCCATTGAGGAGCTTTCAAAGTACCTCGCCCCCGGGGACCTCGTAGTCGACTGCGCCAACTCCTTCTACAAGGACTCCATGGACCTCGGAAAAGAGATGGAAGAGAAGGGCATCCTCTTTGCCGACTGCGGGGTGTCGGGAGGAAAGATGGGGGCGCTCATGGGCCCCTCGATGATGTTCGGCGGGAGCGAAAAGGCGTGGGAGCTGTGCGGGGGCGTCATAAAGGACGCCTGCGCGAAGACGAAGGGCGGCGAGCCCTGCGCGGCCAGGCTGGGGCCGGTGGGAAGCGGGCACTTCGTCAAGATGGTCCACAACGGCATAGAGTACGCCCTCATGGGCGCCATAGCCGAGATCTACGGCCTCTTCCGCCGCGAAGGGTTCTCGGCCGAAGAGTGCTCCCAGATCTTTAAAAAGTGGGACGAAGGGGACCTTCACGGCTACCTTATAGAGATCACGGGCAAGGTCCTGTCCCACAGGGACGCCAAGACCCAAAAGCCCTTCGTCGACGTGCTCAAAGACGAGGCGCGCATGAACGGGACCGGGACTTGGACGGTCCTTTCGGCCATGGAGCTGGGCGCCGGCGCCCCGTCCGTGGGAGAGGCCGTGTTCGAGAGGATAGTGTCGTCCGAAGAGGATCTTCGGGGGGCCTTCAAGCCCTCCCCGGCCCCGGAAATCTCGCTGGACTCTTCCGACGCCATGCAGGCCCTGTACCTCTCCTCGGCCGTCATATATTCCGAGGGCTTCGACGTCCTTGAGGCCGCCTCCAAAAAGTACGGCTGGGGGCTCGACTACTCGCAGATCGCGAGGATCTGGGAGGAGGGGTGCATAATACGCTCCGACTTCCTGCCCAAGATCTCCGAGGCCTTTAAGCACGATCCCTCCCTGCCCTCGCTTTTGTCCTCCCCGATCTTTGAAAAAATCGAAGAAGAGAACGGGCAGGCCCTCAGGCGCGTCGTGGCCAGGGCGGTTTTGGGCGCCGCCCCCTGCGCGGTGCTCTCCTCCTCCCTCTCCTACTTCGACGAGCTGACCCACCCCCTGCCCTTGAACCTGCTCGCGGCCCAGAGGGACTACTTCGGGGCCCACGGGTACGAAAGGGCGGACGAGCCCGGATTCTTCCACACCGAGTGGGAGGAAGACGGCAGAGAGGTGAGAAGAGAGTAAAAAAGGCTGCGCAATGGAACAGAACCGGGCCAAGATACAGGATGTGGCGGCCCTCGCCCACACCAGCATCTCGACCGTGTCAAGGGTGATAGACGGGGGGAGGAACGTAGACCCGAGGACCCGGGAGAAGGTGGAGGAGGCCATAGGGCAGCTGGGCTACATCCCCTCCGCCCCGGCCAGGGCCATGAGGCTGGGGCGTACGCACCTGGCCGGCCTGCTTTTGCCCGACATGACCAGCGGGTACCACGCGCTGCTCTCCCAGACCATAAAGGATTCGCTTTTCCGGAAGGGGTACCTGGCCCTGATCGCCACCACCTTCGGGGATCCCTCCATCCAGCGCTCCTACATCTCTTCCTTCATCTCCCAGAGGGTGGACGGCCTCATCATCCTCTCCTCCTTCTTCCCGGACCCCCTGGAAGCGTCGAGCCTCAAAAAGATCCCCGCCGTCTTTCTCGACACCTTCCTTGAAAAGTCGAAAATCCCGACGATAAACCAGGACGTGTCAGGGGCGGTGAGGGACGCCCTGAAGGACCTTCGCTTCTACAGGCACGAAAAGGTGGGGTACCTTCCCGGCCCCGCAGGAAAGCTCCCGCTTTTGGGGGAGTACCAGGCGGCCTTGGAGAAGGCGTCCGGGGAGTACTTCGGCAAGGGGGCCGTGGAAGTGTCGGCAAAGACCGAGATCTCCATCATGTCCTCCTACGCCAACTTCCTCCAGGACCCGGGGGCGCCTTCAGACGCCAGCCTGGGCTTTAAGAGGCGGTGCGAAAAGGTGGGGGGGATTTTGGACGCGCTTTTGGCCCGCGGGATCACGGCCGTGATCGCGGGCTACGGCCCCGACGCCCTGGCGGCGTACCTGTGCCTGAGGGGCCGGGGGATCCCGATAGGGCAGGGGGGAGTGAGCGTAATCTCCTTCGACCACGTGTCTATGGGGGACTTCCTCTCCCCGCCCTTGTCCTCCATCGAAGTCCCCGTGGGCCGGATGGGCCTCATGGCCGCAGAGAGCCTGGAAAGGGTGATGGAAGGGGAAATCATTGAAAACAGGAAAGTGGAGGCCGCCTACGTCCACAGGCAGAGCGTAGGGCTGGCCTGAAAGAAAGGGGCAAAATGCAGGATTCTCTTTTTGACAAGCTGGACTCCGGAAAGAAAGTGGGGGCCCTGGGCTCCCTCAACGCCGACTACTCCTTCTCCCTCGCCTCCTTCCCGGAGCCGGGGAGCACCGTGGAAGCGGAGGGCTTCGCCTTGAGGCCAGGGGGCAAGAGCTCCAACCAGATAGTCCAGGCCGCGCTCCTGGGGATGGACTGCGAGATGTTCGGGCAGGTGGGCGAGGACGCCTCCGGCGCCTTCCTCATCGAAAAGCTCGAAGAGGCCGGGGTCAAGACCGGCAGGATTGCAAAGAAGGGGCCCGAGTCCGGCTCCGCCTTCATCATGGTGGACAAGAAGGGCGAAAACGAGATAGTGGTGAACCCCGGGGCCAACGGGCTCTTGGATGAGGGGTACGTGGAGGGCGCCATGGAGGCCCTCTCTTCCCTCTCGGCCCTGGGATTTTGCCTGGAGGTCCCGATAGGGGTCGTGGAAAAGGCCCTGAGGGAAGTGGAGGGGCCGATAAAGGTTCTGAACGTCTCCCCCATGCCCTCCTCCCCTTCCCTCGACATGGCCCGCGGGGCGGACGTGGTGATAGTCAACGAAGACGAGGCCAAAAAAGTTTTGGGAAAGCCCCTCCCCTCCTCCCCCGACAGCTTCCTCTGGGGCCAGGCTGCCAAGATCCTGAAAAAGAGGGGCCTGCCTTCGGCTGTGATCACCCTGGGATCAAAGGGGAGCGTAGTTTTGGACGAGGGCAAGGCATGGCCCGTCGCCCCCAAGCCCGTCGCCCCCGTAGACACCACGGGCTGCGGGGATTCTTTTGCGGGGGCCCTCCTTGCGGGCCTCGCCTCCGGGCTATCGCTGCCTGACGCGGCCAAGATCGCCTCCTTCGCCGCGGCCTTTGCGGCCCTGGGGGCGGGAGCCCAAAGCTCCTACGGCACGAAGGAGGAGATCAAGAAGTTCTCGGAAGAGTGAGGGTTGAAAAGCGCCACGCGCTTTTCTCCCTTCCCTGGCAGAAAGTCGCGGGAATGAGGGGATCGTCGAAGGTCCTCAGGGCCTTCTCCACTATCCCCCTCTTTTCTTTTTGAGCCGCGACCAAAAAGACCTCCCGGCTCCGCCTTATAAATTCCAGGCTGACGCTCATGCGGGATTTGGGGGGCTTGGGGGACTCGTCCTCCCAGATTGTAATGCCCCCTTCCCTCTCCTTTCCCGGGAAAACCGAGGCCACGTGCCCGTCAGGGCCGCAGGAAAGCCATGCGACGCTGCACCCCCCTTCGAACCCCAGCCTCCGGATTTCGCCTTCGTAGGCCAGGGCGCTTTCCTTGGAGGAGGAAAGCTCCGGGAAGGGGTGGACGTTTTCTTTCGGCATCCCCCAGCCCTCCAGGGCCGAAAAGAAGGGGGAGAGCTGGACGAAGTTTAAAAGGGAGGGATCCCGGCTCAGCCTTTCGTCTGCAAAGAAGACGTGCAGGTTTTGGAGGCGCAGGCCCTGGAGCAGGGGGCTGGAAGAAATGCCCCTGGCCACCTTCTCCCCGTCCCTCCCGGCGGAGACGAGCCAGGAGGCGCGGCCCTCAAAGTCCAAGATGCGGCGGGTGTCCAAGAGGATTTCAGAGGCCACGGCCACCCCGAAGGCCTCTTCGGGCCAAACTTCCGCCTCCCTTCTAGCCCACATCCTGCGCCCCCTCGATTTCAAAGGAAAGCGAGCTTCGGTAGAGGGGGTCGGGGGGCAAAAGCCCCATCTGCCTCACCAAAAGATCCCCGGCTAAGGCCTCTTCTTTGGGGGCGGAAAAGCTTTCCCCCCCGTCCCTTATTTCAAAGGCCTTGCCGCCCTCACCCTCCCTGAGGTCCGCCTCCCCCCCCTCGAAGAGGGCTGAAATTTTAGAAACGGAGGCGTCGAAAGCGGGGCCCTGGGCGATCTTGGCGGGGAGGGAGAACTCCCCCTTTATCCAGCCGGCCAGGAGGAGCACCCCCGCATCCAGCCTCCCGGCCTCTATGGAAAAGCTTCGGACGGCCTTGCCCGAAAAGAGGGAAAGCGCCCTCTCCCTCCACTGCCGGGTCCTTTCCCATGACAGGTCTATCGCCTTCCCTCCGGCTTTCGAGAGGGCTTCGAAGTTCCTCAAAACTTCGCGGTCTCCCGCGTCGGTGACGTAGCAGGAGCACATTGAGTAGAGTCCTTCTTTGATCTCCACCCTCCCCGGATCGAACACGGTGAGGGCCGCCCCCTCGGGGAGGATCTGGAAAAGCGCGTGATCCAAAGGGACTTTCCGCCCGAGCCTTAGGGAGACCAGCACCCCCCCTCCGGGAAGGGCGCGGGCCTTCTGCCATGCGCCGTCCTCTTCCCCGCCCCTTTCCACCGAAAAGGCCGCGCAGGAAAAGGCCGAAGCGGCTTTTTCGGCTTCGCGCTCCCGGCCCCCCAGGGCCAAGAGCGCGGCAGAGCGGTTGAGGGGCTTTGGGGCCAAGGCCTCAAAGAGGGGCTCCCAGCCCCCTTCCCTGCCTTCTAAAGCTTCCTCCATTTTCTCCCATCCCTTTCCATAAGCCTCTCTGCAGAGGAGGGGCCCCAGGACCCCGCCTCGTAAAACTCCAAGGTGGAGGGCTCGCGCCTCCAAAAGCCTTCCAGCTCGTCTGTGATCTTCCATGAAAGCTCCGTCTCCTCTTCCGAGGGGAATAGCGAGCTTTTGCCCAGCATCGCGTCCATGACCAGGTTCTCGTAGGCCTCGGGGCTGCCTTCGGCAAATTCTTCCCTGTAGGAAAAGCCCATGAGGGCCCCCCTGAGGATTTCTTTTCCGGGCGCCTTGGACGAAAACTTCGCCCAGACCCCCTCCCCCGGCTGGATCTTGAAAGTGACGCAGTCCTCTTCGCCTCCGGGGAGGAAAGACGCCGCCAGGGGGCGCTTTAGGACGAGCGCCACTTCGGCCGACCGCTTGGCCAGCCTCTTTCCCGTGCGAAGGTAGAAGGGCGCGCCCTCCCACCTGGGGGTGTTGACCTCGACCTTCAGGGCGGCGAAAGTGTCGGCAAGGGAGAGGGGGTCCACCCCGGGCTCCTCCCTGTAGCCCCTTACGAACCTTCCCGAGGCAAAGCCGGCAGAATACTGCCCCCTTGCAGAGGTCCTCTTCAGATCCGACACGGAGCAGCTCTTTAGTGCTTCAACCTTCTTCTCCCTTTCGCTTTCCCCGTTTTCCGGCTTTTCCATGGCCGTGAGGGCCAAGAGCTGCATCAGGTGGTTCTGGAGGACGTCCCGGGCCGCGCCGGCTTTTTCGTAGTAGGCGGCCCTCCCTTCCACCCCCGCGCTCTCTGCCACGCTTATCTCTACGTGATCCACACATTCCGAGCTCCACAGGGCCGAAAAGACGGGGTTTTCAAAGCGCAGCGGGAGGAGGTTTTGCACCATTTCCTTGCCCAGGTAGTGGTCCACCCGGAAGACCTGGGAGGGGCTGAAGGCGGAGGCCAGGAGCGAATCCAGGCTTTTGGCGCTCTCAAGGTCCCAGCCGAAGGGCTTTTCTATGACTACCTTCCGGAAGGGGTCTTTGGGGTCCGCAAGGCCGCCCCTTTTGAGCATCTCCACCACTTGGGGGAAGGAGGCGGGAGGGATTGAAAGGTAGAACATCTTCCCTTTGGCCCCCTGCTCGCCTGCCGCCTTCCCCATCTCCTCCTTCAGGGCCTCAAAGCTTCCTTCGTCGCCGAAAGTCCCTTTGGAGAAGTAGAAGTGGGGGGCGAGGAGGGAAAAGACCCCCTCGTCAAACTCCGTGCGGCAGTTCTCCCTTATCTCCCCCTTTGCCCAGAGCGCGAACTCTTCCTGGCTCCACTCCCTCCTGGCAAAGCCCACCAGGGCGAAGCCGGCGGGGAGCATGCCCCTGTGGAAGAGGTCGTAGAAGGCGGGGAGGATCTTATGCCTGGAGAGGTGTCCTGTGACCCCGAAAAGCGCTATGGCGCAAGGCTCGGGGATGAGGCTCGAATAACTGTTTTCCAACTTGTCCTTCTTCCTGCCAAGGCCTATAAAATTGAGCTATGTCCCTTATAGATTCGTGGATGGCGGCGTGCCCGGAGGGGGAGTTTCGGGGGGTTTCGGACCAGTTCGGAAAGACCGTGACCCTGAAGAGGATCTTCGATCTGCACGCCTCCCTCGCCCCCTCGGAGTTCCTTTTGAACCTCGTGTGGACGCACTCCAAAATAGTGGCCGCCATAGCCTTCGCCCTGTGCCTGAGGGCCAGGGAGAAGAAGGACGGCGGCGTAGACATCTCCGCCATGCGCTTCGGAGCCAGGGCCGCCTCCGGTCTCAAGGGGATAGGCCCGTCCCTCCCCCGCTTTTCCTCCCTGAGCCGCCAGCCCAACGTGGTCCTGTCGGTCGTGGGGGCGCTCGTCCACGACGTGGGGGCCTACAAAGTGTCGAAAGACGGGTTTTCCTTCGACGACTCCTACATCTTCCACGGCCCCTACGGGTACCTGGAGCTCCACAAGGCGGGGTTCGGGGAAGAAATAGCGCTCTTTGCCAAGAACCACACCGGAAGCGGCATCAGCCGGCAGGAGGTCATAAGGGAAAACCTCCTGCTCCCCCCTCAAGACTACCTTCCCACGACCGTGGAGCAAAAAGTCGTGGCATATTCGGACTGCTTCCACACCAAGAGCGTCCCCCCGGCCTTCGTGGCCTTCGACGAGGCCGAAAAGAGGATTGCGCGCTTCGGGAAGGGTCCCCTTGACCGCTTCAAAGAGATGGAGGCGGCTTTCGGCAGGGTGGATTTGGAGGGGATATCGGAAGAGTGCCGGATGCCTATCTTGGGTCGCCAACTACCGTCTTGCGGTCAATGATGGCGCCAAGGGCGTAAAAGATCGCGACGGAGTCTATCACTTCCTGCAGGATCGCCCCCACCACCACGGGGATGAAGTTGAAGGCGGCCAGGATCATAAGGACTATGGCCAGGCAGATCCCGAGGAGCACCGCCTGAAGCATTATGCTCCGGGTCTGGCGGGAGATCGCTATGGCCCTCGGCACCGCCAGGATCTCGTCATTCATGATCACGGCCTGGGCGCTTTCGCTCGCCACCGTGGCCGACCCGTCGGTCATGGCTATGCCGATGTCGGAAGAGGCGAGGACGGGGGCGTCGTTCACCCCGTCTCCAACCATCATGGTCACATGCTCCGCCCTGCGGCCGCCCATCTTTTCAAGGACCTTTTCGCCCTTGGCCGCGCCGTCGGTGTCGGTCCTCTTGTCGTTTGCCACTACGGCCAGCTTCTCTTCGGGAAGGAGCCTCGCCTTCACGTCTTCAATCCCCAGCTGGGAGGCTATGGCGTCCGCCGTGCCCTGGCGGTCACCTGTCACCATGGTGATCTTTGAGACCCCGAGCCTTTTGAGGTCCTCTATGGCCGCTTTGGAGTTGGGCCTGGGGAGGTCCTTTAGGACGATCCTGCCCGCAATCTTTCCGTCCACGGCTACAAAGACTCCGATTTCGTCGGGGGCGGAGGCGGGGAAAGAAGCCTTTCCCCCGAGGGTTTCTTCCAGCCACTGGAGCTTTCCTACGATTACCTCGCGCCCTTCGACCTTCCCGCTTATCCCGTTTCCGGGGTTCTCTTCGACTTCCTCTGCCGAGGGAAGCCCCCCCTCGCCCCAGAGGGGCTCTGCGGCCTTTGAGACGCCTTTGGCGAGGATGTGCACGGAGTAGCCTTCCAGGGCCCCCGCGAGCTTTAGGATCTGGTCTTTGTCAAACCCGGGCAGGGCGTCGACCCTGTAGACCTCGGGGTCCTTGGACGTGAGGGTCCCGGTCTTGTCGAAGAACACGTGGCTTACCCTGCTCATCTGCTCTAAGACGCCCTGGGATTTCACGATGATGCTGTGCTTGGCGAGCCTGCCGATGCCGCCCATATAGGCCACGGGGGCCGCTATCAGGAGGGGGCAGGGGGTGGCCAGGACCATGACCTGGACGAAGCGGACGGGATCGCGGCTGCAGGCCCAAGCTATGATGCCGATGACCAGGGAAACCACGGTGAAGGGGACCGCCAGAAG
>JAFYIA010000075.1 GCA_017538865.1 Aeriscardovia sp.
AAAAACGCCTTGATAGACGAGGCTATGAAGGAAAACGACCCAATAGCCGCCTATCACGCCCGGGCCGACACCATCACGCGAAAACTTAGGGAGATGCTCATAGCCCAGGAGCTGAACGAGCACTACAACAAGGCCGAGATCCTTCAGGGCTACCTCAACATTGCCCAATACGGGGTGAATATCTACGGGGTGGAAGTGGCCGCAGAGTCGTACTTCGGAATCCACGCCAATCAGCTGGATCTCAGCCAGTCGGCCCTGATAGCCTCCATTACGAAAGATCCCGCCGCCTACGATCCGCTCTATCACCCGGAGGTCGCACAGCAGCAGAGGAACATGGTGGTGAAGCAGATGGTGCAGTACGGCTTCGCCACCCAGGCCGAGGCTAGCGCTGCCGAGGCCATACCGGTAAAGAGCATGCTCCACCCCAAGACCTACCCCATAGGGTGCAACGATATCGGGGTCATGGGCTACGCCTGCGATTACACCGTCCGAGACATCCTCATGGATTCCCAGCTCGGGCCCACGGTAGAGTCCCGCCGCCAGCTCCTCTACGAAGGCGGCCTCAAGATCTACACCACCTTTAGCGAGACGGCTGAGCAGGCGGCCTATAACGCCGAGACCAAGTACATCTCCCCCAAGAATCCGCAGGGGATGATAATAGCCATGGCTTCCGTTCAGCCCGGAACCGGCAAGATCATAGAAATACAGCAAAACAAGATCTACAACGTTGATGGAAACGCCGGACCGCAGTACACCGCCCTCGACTACTCGGTGGATCAGGCCGAAGGAGGAGGCACCGGCTTTGGAATTGGATCCTCCTTCAAGCCAATAAACATGGTGGCTTGGCTCCAGGCCGGACATAAGATCACCCAGGAGCTCGACACCTACACGGTCTATCCCGTAAACTCCATACCCTGCGCCCAAAAGACGGGGGCCATGTGGAACCTGTCGAACGCCGAGGGCGGCACTCTGACTCCAGAGTCTCCCCTGCACGCCCTCATCTGGTCACACAACACCCCGCAGGCCTCCATGGCCCAGATAATAGGGCTGTGCGCAATCGCAAATGCGGCCACGGAGCTTGGATATCACAACGCGGCCACGGCCACCAGCAACATCCACGACACCATCACCCCAACCATGATCATCGGAACGCTAGGGACTTCTCCCTTGACCATGGCCAACGTCTACGCCACAATAGCCGCCAACGGGGTAGAGTGCACGCCTATCGCAATCGATAAGATCATCAACGCCGACGGGAAGAGCCTTCCGGTTCCTCCGGCTTACTGCCACCAGGCCATAAGCAAAGAAGTAGCCAATACCGTAGCCTTCGCCATGAACCTGGATATTACTAAGGGCATAGCGGATTTGGAGCAGATACCGGGCAGGAAGACATTCGGAAAATCTGGGACGAACCAGGACGGCTCTCTGGCCGATGGGGCCTTCGTGCCGCAGATGGCCACTTTCACTATCTCGGCCCAGCCTCAGCATCCCAGCCAGCTGCCGGAGTGCATAACCGGAAACTCCCTCGTCTGGTCGGCTACGAGCGGGTATGGAACCTACTGCGAGAGCCAGTGGTATGGGGAGATGTATCTGATACGGTCACTTGAGGACTACATGTCGACATACCTTACGAAGGCGAAGATCCCTGTGGACGACAACTACGGGACGCCGGATCCGAACATGGTGGATCTCCCCCTGGCTTCCTATCAATGGGAGGATCAGGGCGAAAACCTGTTCGGGACGCACGTGGCTCCTATGAAGCCTATAGACGCCTGGGGGCAGTGACCTTCTGCCTTTCAAAGTTTTAATCCGCTGCAAAATTTCTGCAGCGGATTTTTAAATGCTTATTTCTATTTTGTCCGAGTCTTGTATAACTCCTAGCCTCGCAAAGGTAAAAGCGTTGAATGGCCTCTAAAAGGATAGAGTTTCGAATGTCTGAAAGGAAGCAGGAATCGAAGGCGGGGACTGGCTTTTATGCAATCTGCCAAAATCCCGTTTTCCTGAGCTATATCTTCATGTAGTCAAAGTCATAAATTTTCCTACCCGCTTCCATTCCTTTTTTCTCGAAGCTGGTAAGAGTCCTATCTTCAAATCTTTCAATCTGGAAGAACTTTCCCTTGGGGGCTGAGGCCTGAAGATCTCTGTTGCCTTTTCCGAAGTGCTTGAGGGGCAATTCCATGGGGAGGTTGCCCATATTCTCAAGCCCAGGGAATGCATCTAAGACCTCGTGGATCTGTAGGGCGTAGTCGTTGTCATCGGTGGCAATCCTCCAATGCCCTCCGGGAACAAGGGCCGAAGCCACAAGAGGCGCAAAATCTTCAGAGATCAGCCTCCGCTTGTGGTGCTTCGTCTTGGGCCATGGATCCGGGAAGAACGTCCACACTTCAAACACAGAATTTGAAAGGAGGTTAGACAGGAAAAAGTGGAAGGCGTCCGCTTGTAGAATCCTGGCGTTTTCAATACCTTTGGAGTGTAGCCGCCTGACAGAGTGCGCCACCCCCTGGGGGAAGACCTCCAAGGCGAGAAAGTCCAGGTTTTTAAAGCGAGATGCGGCCCACTCGACTTGCTCTCCCTGCCCGCTCCCGATTTCTATAACCAAGGGGTTCAAGTTCCCCCAGATTTCCCTCCTCTTGAAGGTGTCCAACTTGAAAGAGGGGTCGGGGGCGAACTTTTCTTTTTCCGGAAGGGAGAGGAGCAATCCTTCCGAATGGCGGAGGATTTTCTCTTCCCTCTCATCAAGCTTGGAGGACCTTAAAACAAAGGAAGGCCTTTTTGGGAAGGCGCCTCTTCCAGTCCCTTTATCTTCCAGCTCCTTCTGTGAAGGGGGCTGAGCCCCAGCTTCTTTATGGCCGCTATATGCTCCTGGGTGGGGTAGCCCTTGTTTTTTTTCCATTTGTAGCCTTTGTATTTGTCGAGTTTTGAAAGGTTCTCCATGAGCTCGTCCCTGTCGAGCTTGGCAAGGATTGAAGCTGAAGCGCAAAGTGCGCTTTTCATATCCCCTTTGACGACGCACTTGACTTCCACCTTAGGCCTTTGGGAAAGGTGGAGGCTCTCTCTCGCATACGAGAGGTAGTCAAAATTCCCGTCCAAAATCAAGAGGCCCCGTCCTGGGATGTCGCCCAGGGCTGAAAGCGCCCTCTCCAATGCGAGGCCTAGAGCTAGATTGATTCCAAGCTTGTCTATCTCCTCATTAGAACAAGCCCCGACAGCCTTCCTGTCGGCCCAGGCCTCTATTGCGGAACGGGCGAGCCTGCGCTGCCTGGGGGTGAGGAGCTTGGAATCTTTCACG
>JAFYIA010000076.1 GCA_017538865.1 Aeriscardovia sp.
TACCTCAGGCGGGTCCTGGGCTGGGACACCGACAAGGAGCGCATCGCCTTCGCGCCCTTCGACTGGACCTCCACCGTCCCCGGAAAGGGGTGGGTGTGGACCCACAAGCTCCCCGACCACGTGAAGGCCGACGAGTGGGGCTACCTCCCCTTCCCCAACACCCTCCACGACATGTGCTGCGCCATCCTCCAAGAGCCCAAGCTCAAGATTATGCTGGGCAACGGCTACTACGACATGGCCACCCCGTTCTACCAGACCGAGTACGACGTGGACCACATAGAGCTGCCCGAAGAGCTCAGGGGCAACATCGCCCTGACCTACTACAAGTCCGGGCACATGATCTACACCGTCAGGGAGGCCCTCACCAAGCTCCACTCCGATCTGAAGAAGTTCTACGCGGCCGACGCCAAGGACATGCCTTCTATAGACGAGAGGCCTGCTGCCGGAAAGCTTAACCTCTAGACAGGGCGGATTTTTTCTGCGCGGATAATGTCAGGTTTGGTTTGAACCTGACATTATTATTTTTTGAGTACTGAAAAAGAAAGGGGACTTGTGGCAGACAACAAACTTGAGGCGCTGGTTTCGCTGGCAAAGCAGAGGGGGTTCGTATTCCCCACGGGAGAGATTTACGGCGGCACCAGGTCCGCCTGGGACTACGGCCCGCTCGGGGTCGCGCTCAAAGAGAACATAAAGCACCAGTGGTGGTACTACACGGTGACTTCCCGCCCCTCCGTCGAGGGCGTAGACACCTCCATCATCCTCCCTCCCGAAGTCTGGGTGGCCTCCAAGCACGTCACCGTCTTCAACGATCCTTTGGTCGAATGCCTGGGATGCCACAAGCGCTACAGGGCAGACAACCTCGAAGAGGAGTGGGCGGCCAAGCACGGCGGGGAGGAGAGGAAGGTTTCCTCCATCCCCTGTCCTACCTGCGGGAAGTGCGAATGGACAGAGCCCAGGGACTTTAACATGATGCTGCGCACCAACCTGGGACCGGTGGAAGACGAGAACAGCCTCCACTACCTCAGGCCCGAGACGGCCCAGGGGATCTTCGTGGACTTCCTCGAAGTCCTCTCCTCCTCCCGCCAGAAGCCCCCCTTCGGCATAGCGAACATAGGCAAGTCCTTCAGGAACGAAATCACCCCCGGCAACTTCATCTTCCGCACGAAGGAGTTCGAGCAGATGGAGATGGAGTACTTCGTCCCCCCCGAGCAGGATGAAAAGTGGCACTCCTACTGGATAGAGGAGAGGAAGAGGTGGTACACGGGCCTGGGGATCCGCGAAGAGAACCTAAGGCTCTTCGAGCATCCCAAGGAGAAGCTCGCCCACTACTCCAAGAGGACTGTGGACATAGAGTACAAGTTCGGCTTAGATTCCCTCGAATGGGGGGAGCTGGAAGGCATAGCCGACAGGACGGACTTCGATCTCAAGACCCATTCCGAAGCTTCCGGCCGCAGCCTTTCCTACTTTGACCCTGCCACGGGCGAAAGGTACTTCCCCTACGTGATAGAGCCCGCCGCGGGCCTTACCCGCTCCCTCATGGCCTTCCTCATGGACGCCTACGACGAAGACGAGGCGGTTTCCGCCGAGGGGAAGGCCGAAAAGAGGACGGTGCTCCACCTCGACCCCAGGCTCTCCCCGATTAAGGCGGCGGTCTTGCCCCTTTCCAAAAAGGAGCCGCTCCTTTCCATGGCCTCGGCACTGGCCCAGGAGCTCCGCCTCGCCGACATCAACGTGGCCTTCGATTCTGCGGGGGCGATCGGCAGGAGGTACCGCAGGCAGGACGAGATCGGCACCCCGTGGTGCTTCACCGTGGACTTCGATTCCCCCGAAGACAAGAGCGTGACCGTGCGCTACAGGGACTCCATGGCCCAGGAGAGGATCGGGATTTCCGAGGTCAAGCCCTTCATCCTCTCCTCCCTTTCCTCGCTCACCCTCGCCCCTTCCGAGATCGCATGAGCCAGCCTGAAAAGAGCGAGCTTCGGAAAGAGAGGAACAGGCAGACCCTGCTGAAGGCCAGCATCGCCCCTTCCCCCGCCCCTAAAGAGCCGGCCGCCCCGCCCGAGGGGGAGTTTTCGGCAAGGCCCCTGCGCCTGGGCCCTTTGACGCTAGGCGTCCCGATGCTCCTCTCCCCCATGGCCGGGGTCACCAACTGGCCCTTCAGGGTCCTTTGCCAAAGGTACGGAGGCGGAGAAGGGATGTACGTGGCGGAGATGATAACTTCCCGCGCCCTCATAGCCGGAAACGAAAAAGCCTTCCAGCTTCTCAGCTTCTCCCCGGAAGAAAAGATTCACTCCCTCCAGCTCTACGGGGTAAACCCCAAAGCGGTGCAGCTGGCCGCAAAGATCGTCCTGGACAAGGTCAAAGTCGACCATATAGGGCTGAACTTCGGATGTCCGGTTCCCAAAATCACGCGCCGCGGTGGCGGATCCGCCCTCCCGTGGAAGTACGACCTGTTCGCAAAAGTGGTGGGCGCCGCCAGAAAAGCCTGCGAAGGTGCTCCGGTAGCCCTCACGGCCAAAATCAGAATCGGAATAGACGAAGAGCATAAGACCTACCTTGAAGCCGGGAGGATCGCGGAAGAGGAGGGTGCTGACGGCGTCATACTCCATGCCAGGACCTGCGCCCAGTACTACGGAGGCCACTCGGAATGGGAAGCTATAAGGGAGCTGAAGCGCTCGCTTTCCATTCCGGTGATAGGCAATGGTGACGTCTTTTCAGGACAGGATGCCGTAGACATGATGCGCGAGACTGGATGCGACGGGGTGGCGGTCGGCAGGGGCTCCCAGGGGCGCCCCTGGCTGTTTTCCGACATCGCCGCAGCTTTTAAAGGGGAAAACCGAGTAACCGTGCCCCCCCTAGGGGAAGTCGTTTCCTGCATAAAAGAGCACTTTTCCATGATGGTCAAGTTCATGGACGGGGATGAAGAGAGGGCGGTGCGCGCCATGAGGTCGCACTTTGGCTGGTACCTTCGCGGCTACCCCATAGGCGGAGAGGCCAGGAGTGCCATTATGCAAAGCGGAAGCCGGAGCGAGCTGTTCGCGCTTCTGGGCAATCTGGATTCGGATCTGGAGCCCGATGAAGAGGCCGTAACGTCCACAAGGGGGAGGAGCGGGTTTCAAAAGAAAGTCCACCTTCCCTACGGCTGGCTCGACTCCCACAGTCTGACCGAGAAAGAAGAAGAGGTGCTTTTCGGGCTTGACGTCCTCGATGCCTCGTACTGATGTTAAAAGTGCCGGACCGGATTTTGATATTCAATCGGACGCCAATTAGAGGTTGGCGCCAAAAGCAAGGTGATAGGGAATATGGAAGTAGAAGAGTGCGCAAGGGATGACGCCCAATCCCGCGATGGAAACACAGCGATCTGCATAGTCGGAGTTGGAAGAGCTGGAGTAAACGCCGTCAACCGCATGGTGGACGCGAAGCTGCAGGGCGTCGAATTTATCTCCATCAATACCGACATGCAGGACATCGTGCGCTCCAAGGCCGATCAGACTATTGCCCTTGCAGACGAGGGAAGCCGGGGCCTCGGCGCCGGGGCCGATCCCGACAGGGGTGCCAAGGCAGCCCAGGAGCACGAAGGGGAAATAGAAGCCGCCCTCCAGGGCTCCGACATGGTCTTCATAACCTGCGGAGAAGGGGGAGGAACCGGAACCGGGGCCAGTCCCCTCGTAGCACACGTAGCCAA
>JAFYIA010000077.1 GCA_017538865.1 Aeriscardovia sp.
GCCCCAGGGCCGAAAGCCTCCTCTTGTTGGTGATGCCGGCCAGGGGGTTGTTCTGGTCCATGAACTGGGAGAGCTGGGAGGTCCCGAAGAACTCCCTTATCGTCGTGGCTATGGGCCGGATGTTGAGGAGGGACTGGGGGGTGATGGATTCGGCGTCCTGCGTCGTCATCCTCTCCCTTATCACCTTTTCCATGCGGTTGAGGCCGCTGCGCAGCTGATTCTGTATGAGCTCCCCCACCTGCCTTATGTGGCGGTTGGCGAAGTGGTCGATGTCGTCGGTTTCCACGGGAATCTGCACAACTTCCCCGTCCTGCAGCCCGTCGATGGTCTTCCTGTCCTCCGCCAGGGCGCACAGGTAGCGCAGGGAGGCGCAGATGTCCTCCTTGGTGAGCCACCTCATCTCGGGATCTATGGAGAGCCCCAGCTTCTGGTTGATCTTGTACCTGCCGACCCTGGCCAGATCGTAGCGGCGGTGGTTGAAGTAGAAGCTGTCGAGCAAAATCCTCCCGCTTTCGGCGGTGGCGGTGTCGTTAGGCCGCACAAGCTTCGCAATCTTTTCCAGGGCCAGGTTTTTGGACTCTTCCTCGTCCGCGCCGCGCAGGGCCTGGGTCTCTATGAGCTTGAGCACGGTCGGGCAGCCTTCAAATTCCCTGCGGATTTCCTCTATGCTCATCCCCATGCCCTGCAGGAAGATGATTACGGGGACCTTCTTGCGCCTGTCGACCCTTATGTCGAACTTGCCTGATTTGCCGATCTCAAATTCCAGCCAGGCTCCCCGGGAAGGTATGATCCTCCCGCTGAAAATCTCTTTGTCTTTTTCGCCGTCGACAGAGCCTCCGCGGTCGAAGTACACTCCCGGGCTCCTGACGAGCTGGGATACTACGACCCTTTCGGCCCCCGATATTATGAAAGTCCCGCGCGGGGTCTGGAGGGGGAGCTCGCCCATAAAGACGTGCTGTTTTTTGTAGATATCTTCGTAGGAGAACTCCGCCTGCACAAACAGCCCCGCAGAATAGGTCCAGCCCTGTTCCTTGCACTCTTCCCAGGTGTGCTTTGGATCGTCCAGGTAGGGGTCTTTAAAGGTCAGCTTCATGGTCTTGGAGTAGTTCTCTATAGGAGAAATGTCTTCGAAGACCTCCTCGAGGCCGCTGACGTGGGGGGTGTTGAAGGTTCCGTTTTTTTCGTCCTCCTTCACCCTTTCCTTCCACCGATCGTTGCCTATGAGCCAATCAAAAGACTCGGTTTGCACGTCCAAAAGGTTCGGGAGCTCCAAGGGCTCCTTTATCGTGGCGAAGTTCAGGCGCCTGGGGGCCTTGTGGAGGTCCGCCAAAGCGCTTTCGCCTTCGGGAGAGTTGGTTTTTTCAGCAGTCAAATTGCAAATCCTCGCAAATCCGGTTGAAATCGAATGAAATTGAAGCTTTTGATTCTCTGATTGGGCAACCAGAGAATGCTGGCATGCCCGCTATATGACACTTTTCGCCCCGCTATTTTACCCTCGGGGGCTGAGAAATCAAACCTTGGGGACCCTTTCGGCGCTCTCGGCGGCGTCGCGGGCGATCGCCTCCTCCAGCGAGGCTAAAGACGGGAAAGCCTTCTGGGGCCGCAGGAAATCAAAGAACTTCACTTCCGCCCTGCAGCCGTAGAGGGGGGAGGAGAAGCCGTCCAGAATATGGGCCTCTATTTTGACCTCCCCAGATTCGGGGCTCACGGTAGGGTTGGTCCCCACTGAAATTGCGGCCCGGAAATCTTTGCCCCCGACCCCGAGGTATCCGCAGTACACCCCTTCCGCCGGGACGAGCCCTTCCACCTTTCCCCCCAGGTTGGCCGTAGGAAACCCCATCTTCCGGCCGTTTTTAAGGCCGCGGACGACCAGCCCTTCCACGGCGTGGGGGCGGGAGAGGAGGAGGGAGGCATCGCGGACCCTGCCCTCTTCCAGCATCTGCCTTATCCTGGTCGAGCTCACCCTGGATCCCATCGCCTCTACGGGAGGGGCGGTGCGCAGGCTCATGGGGAGGCTGCGGCAAAACTCCCCCGCCTTCCCCACCGTCCCCTCTCCTCCGCGCCCCAGGCACGTGAAAGGTCCGATCACAAGGTCCTCGACCCCGGAAGAGGAGAGGGCGGAGAGGAAGGCTTGGTAGGGCGTCTCCCGGAGGCCCGAATCGAAGGAGGCTATGAACAGCTCGTCTATGCCCAGGGACTTAAAGAGCCTTATCTGCTGAGAGAGCGAGGTTATCTCGGGCTTTTTTGGGTCCGGCCTCGGATCGAAGATCATGGCGGCAGAGCTTATCCCCTTGGCACCGGCGGCTTCTTTTGCCAGAGACACCACCGAAAGGTGTCCCAAATGCAGCCCGTCGAAGCTCCCCAAAGCCAGGCTCCTTCGGCCCGGGGGGAGCCAGGGCCCTTTAACCCTGAAGACTTTCATTTTCTTCCAAGCGGGCCTGGAGGGAGGGGAGGCGCATCATCTTTTCAAGGGCCCAGGTCCTGTTTATCCGCACTTTCCCCTCTTCAAGCCTGCAGGGGGCGCAGTCTTTGAGGGAGAAGGGGCCGATTTTGGAGCGCTGGAGGTAAAAGAGGTAGGCCCCGCAGCCAAGCTCCCTTCCAAAATCCCTGGCCAAGGCGCGGATGTAGGTGCCTTTTGAGCAGGAAACCGTGCACTCGAGGAGGGCCGCCTCCCCCCGCCATGGCTTCCCCAAAGTCTTTTCCGCGCCGCCTCCGGGGAGCTTTCGCATTCTGCCGATTTTGAAAGAATAGATTTCCACCGGCCTGGGATCGAGCTCGAAATCCCTCCCCGAGCGGGCCAGATCGTACGCCCTTTTGCCTTCGAAGTGCACCGCGCTGAAGCGGGAGGGGACTTGGCTTATCCTTCCCGTAAATTTTTCGGCCGCCTTTTCGAGGGACCTGTAGGAAAGGCGCCTCACGGCCAGGGCGCGGGGGCTTGGCTGCAAAGAGAGATCCCCTTCGCTGTCTTCCGTGGAGCTTTCTGCTCCCAAGGCGAAGACGGCCCTATAGGTCTTTTTAAGCCCCTGGAGGGAAGGGAGGGCCTTTGTGCCGCGCCCGAACCCCAAGATCAAGAGCCCTTCGGCCAAGGGGTCCAAGGTGCCGGCGTGCCCGACTTTCTTAAAGGAAAACTCGCGCCGAAGCGCGCTTGCAGCCGCAAAGCTGCTCGCCCCCCGGGGCTTGTATACGCACACGATCCCCGATTCCGGCTCAGGCATCCTTGTAGGGGTTTTCCTCTCCTGCAAAGCCCTTTTCGGAGCTTTCCTCCTCCATCTTCTCGTCTTCCCTCAGGGCCTCGTCTATTTTTTCCTCTATCCTCATGGCCCTGTCCTGGAGCTCGTCGTAGCGAAAGTCCAAGGAAGGAGCGGTTCTGAGGCCGCACCCGCGGGCGACCCTGGACCTGAGCTTCCCTTTGGCCCTTTCGAGGGCTTCGGCGGCCTCCTCGCGGCTCCCGCCGGGGCAGATCCAGTACACGAAGGCCATATGGAGGTCGGGGGTGATCCTGACCTCGGTTACGGTGACCCCCCTGAGGGCCGGATCTTTGAGATCCCTCTCTATGGCCGTGGCCACGGTCCTCTGCACGAAGTCGGCTATGCGGCCCTCTTTGGCCTCACTCCTCCCCATCTTCCGCCTTCGCGCGCTCCTGGGAGGCCGCGGCCTCCTTGCGGTCGACTTCCTTCATCTCGTAAGTCTCGATGATGTCGCCCTCCTGGATGTCGTTGAAGCTGCCGAGGTTAATCCCGGCTTCGAACCCGGCTTTAACCTCCGTCACGTCGTCCTTGAAGCGCCTGAGGCCGGTGATGACCAGGTCGTTGGTCTTCACTATCCCCTCCCTCAGGATCCTGGCCTTGGAGTTCCTCTTGACGACCCCGTCGAGCACCATGACGCCGGCTATGTTTCCAAACTTGGAGGAGCGGAAGATCTGGCGTATCTCGGAGTGGGAGGTGGTGCTCTCCTCGTAGACGGGCTTGAGCATCCCCTCCAGGGCCTCCGTGACTTCCTCGGTAGCCTGGTAGATGACGGTGTAGAACTTGATTTCCACGCCCTCTTTTTCCGCAAGCTCCGCTATGTTCTTGTTGGGCCTCACGTTGAAGCCTATGATTACGGCCTTGTCCACGGTTGCCAGGTTCACGTCGTTTTGGGTTATGGCGCCTACGCCCCTGTGGATCACATTGATTCCGACCCCGTCGGCCACGTGGATCTTCATCAGTTCGTCTTCAAGGGCCTCCACGCTTCCGGAGGAGTCGCCCTTTATTACGAGGTTTAGGGTGTCAACTTCAGACTTCTTGAACTGCTCTTTGAGGCTTTCCAGGGAGACGACCTTGCGCTGCCTGCCCAGCTCTGCCGCCCTGGCGAGGGCCTCCCTCTTTTCGGCTATCTGGCGCGCGATGCGATCGTCTGGGGCCTGGAGGAGGAGATCGCCGGCCGCGGGGAGGGAGGTAAGCCCCAGGACGGCCACGGGCATGGATGCCCCGGCCTCCTTGAGGGGCTCGCCCTCTTCGTCGAACATGGCGCGCACCTTCCCGTAGGCGTTGCCCACCACAATCGCGTCCCCCGTGCGCAGGGTCCCTTCCTTTATAAGCGCGCTGACCACCGGGCCCCGCCCGCGGTCCAGCCTCGCTTCCACCGCGGTGCCGCGGGCGGGGAGGCTGGGGTCTGTGCGGAGGTCCAGGTCGGCGTCGGAAGTCAGTAGGACGGCCTCCAGGAGCTTGTCTATCCCGGTCCCGTCTTTTGCAGACACGTCCACAAACATCGTGTCCCCGCCGTACTCCTCGGGCACTAGCCCGAACTCCATAAGCTGGCTCCTGACCTTCTCCGGGTTTGCATCCGGCAGATCTATCTTGTTGACGGCAACCACAATCGGCACGTTCGCGCTCTTGGCGTGGTTGAGTGCCTCGATGGTCTGAGGCATCACTCCGTCGTTTGCGGCCACTACCAAAATGGCCACGTCCGTCAACTCCGCGCCTCTGGCCCTCATGGCCGTAAAGGCCTCGTGGCCGGGGGTGTCGAGGAAGGTTATATACCTTTTCTCGCCCTCCATTTCGATCTGCACCCTGTAGGCGCCGATGCTCTGAGTGATGCCGCCGGCCTCCCGCCTGCGCTCATGGGTGTTGCGGATGGCGTCAAGCAAGCTCGTTTTGCCGTGGTCCACATGCCCCATGACGGTGACCACCGGGGGCCGGGGGACCAGGTCTTCCTCGCTTCCTTCCCGCTCCAAGTCGATGTCGAACTGCTTCAAAAGCTGGGCGTCTTCTTCCTGGGCGGAGACCACCTTTATGTTCCACCCGATTTCGTCGCCCAGGATTTGGAACAAATCCGAATCGAGGGACTGGGAGACCGTGGCCATCTGCCCCAGGCGGAAGAGCACCTGCACCAGGGAGGCGGCGGGCACATTGATCTTGTCGGCGAGGTCGGCCAGGGTGGACCCCTGCCTCAGGGTTATAGTCTGGCCGTTTCCCGAGGGAAGCCTGACGCCGCCGATGACGGGGGTCTGAAGCTCCTGGAACTCCTGCCTTTTTTGCTGCAGGCGATGGTTCTTCTTCTTCTGGGCGCGGGCTCCGGGAGCCTGGCGTCCGAAAGCGCCGCCGCCGCGCGTGCCGCGGGCGGGCGATCCACCGGCCTTAGGAGCCGAGGAGAAGGGGCGCGGGGAGGGGGAGCCGGAAGCGCTCCTGAACCTGGGTCCGGAGGGCGAGGCCCCCCTCCCGGCGGGAGATCCGGAAGGCCTGCGCCTGAACTGGCCTCCCTGGGCGGACGCCTCCTCTCCCTTCTTTCCCCGCGGCCCCCCCTTGGGCTTTACCGTAGGCTTGGAGAGCGGATGAGGCCTCGGGATGTCGTTGGGAGTCGGGAAGTGCATGCCCTGGGTCGAAGAGAAGGGGTTGTTGCCGGGCCTCGGGCCTTGGCGCTTGGAAAAATCCTGGGGCGTGGGGGTTGCGGGCAGCGTCGGTGCGCGAAACAGCGGCGTAGGGGCGGCTTGAGGCCTCGGGGAAGGCGCGGGCTTGGGTTCGGGCTTCCTGTCCCTGTGCTCCCTGGGAGCCTGCGCCTCCTGGGGGAAGGGCTTTTTAGGAAAGGCCTTCTGGGCCTTGGGCGAGCGCTTCTGCTGAGACTGTGAAGACGCGCTCTTTTGGAACTTCATTTCCAGCTGCCTGACTACGGGCGCCTCGACCGTCGAAGAGGCGGACTTTACAAACTCTCCCATGTCTTTCAGGGTTGACAAAATCGTGCCGCTGTCCACTCCAAATTTCTTTGCCAACTCGTAAATACGCGCTTTAGGCACTGACACCTCACTTATCCGACGTTTTGCGGCCCTCGGGCCGCCAGTTACGCGCAACCACTTATTTGCAACACTAACAGTTTAACTTGACCTGAGGCCCGCCCCCCGAAGGGGCGAAAAGCCTGCAGAAGGAAATCTACTTGGCCGGGGTCTGGATGGCTATCTTCCATCCGGTCAATCTGGCGGCGAGCCTGGCGTTCTGCCCCCCCTGGCCCCCTATGGCCAGCCTCAGCTGATCTTCATTGGCCACGATGGCCACGGCCATTCTGTCCTCCCTGGAAAGGATGTCTACCCTTTCCACCTTGGCGGGGCTGAGGGCGTTGGCTATGTAGCGAGCAGGGTCTTCGCTGTAGTCGACTATGTCTATCTGCTCTCTTCCCCCGAGCTCGGAAACTACCGACCTCACCCGGCTTCCGCCGGGGCCTATAAAGGCCCCCTTGGCGTTGAAGCCCGGGATGCGGGAGGCGACGGCCATCTTAGTCCTGGAACCCGCCTCTCTGGCTATTTTGACTATGCTCACATCCCCCGTGGCCAGCTCCGGCACTTCCTTTTCAAAAAGCAGCTGCACCAGGTTGGGGTGGCGGCGGGAGACTATGATCTCCGGACCCTTGGATCCGCGGTCCACCGACACCACGTATACCCTCAGCCTCTGGCCGTGCCGGTACTCTTCCCCGGGGGTCTGCTCGCGGCGGGGGAGGAGGGCCTCGGTGTCGCCCACGGCTATGTGGACGTTGCCCTCGTCCGCATCGTCTTGCTGCACGGTGCCGGTTATGAGCTGCCCGCGGCGGTTCAGGAAAGATCCGAAAAGCTTCTCGTCTTCCATGTGGCGGACGAGCTGGCGCAGGGCCGAGCGGACGAATTTAGTGGACTGGCGATTAAAGTCTTCCGGGGTGCAGTCCACTTCCTCTTCATCCTCGCCCTCTTTCCCCCAGATGGTCAAATTGCCGCGGCCGTCGACTTCGACCCTGGCTATGGGGAGGGCTCCCGGAAACTTGGAATAAGCCTGCAGGAGGGAGGCTTGCAGGACGGACTTGACTTCCTCTTCGCCCACTCCTTCGTCTTCCGCCAGCTGGCGGATGCTGGGCATGTCCAGTTTTATCGACATTTTCCCCCTCTCCCTTGGCAGGGTTTCCCGTTAGTTCACTACTATTCTAAGCAGGGCTTGGAAAGTAGGGATCGGCTGAGGCGGGATGCGAGCTTGAAAATTTCTTCCGCCGCTTTTCCGGCGGGGACGCGCTCCACTTCCCCGCTTTCCCTCAGCCTCACTTCCACTTCGCCCTTCTCTATGTACCCCCTCCCGACTACGGCGATTATGGGCGATCCCAAAAGGTCGGCGTCGGCGAACTTCACGCCGGCAGATTCGTTCCTGTCGTCCACCAGCGCCTCGAGGCCCCATGAGGCGAGCTCTTCTCCGAGGCGGGAGCAGGCCTCCCGGCACTCCTTTCTGGCTGAGACCACCTGCACCTTGAAAGGCGCGGCGGAAATGGGCCAGATGAGCCCCTTTTCATCCCTGTGGCTCTCGGCTATGCAGGCTACGAGCCTGGAAACCCCTATCCCGTAGCTTCCCATCCACACGTCCTCCGACGCCCCGGAGGGCCCGGCCACCTTAAAGCCCATGGACCTGGAGTACTTGAGCCCCAGCTGGAAGACCTGGCCTATCTCCACTCCGCGCTCTATGGAGAGCTTACCGGAGCCGTCTGGGCTGAGGTCCCCTTCCTTCACCTGGGCCGCCTCAACGACTTTGTCGCACCCAAAATCCCTCCCGTAGACGAGGTTTAACGTGTGGAAGCCTTTCCGGTCCGCCCCCGTGCACCAGGCGGATCCCTTCGCCACATGGGCGTCCAAAAAGTAAGGGCAGCTTCCCTCTGCGCCCTGGGGCCCGACTTCCTTCACGCCTATAAAGCCTTTGATGAGCTCTGGGTGGGACTTTAGATCTTCTTCGTCCGCCAGGGAGGCCTCCAGAGGGGACAGGCACGCTTCCAGCCTCTTCAGGTCGAGCTGCCTTCC
>JAFYIA010000078.1 GCA_017538865.1 Aeriscardovia sp.
AAGGGGAGGGGAGGTACTCTTCCCGCCTCGGAGAAGACATAGAGGCCGTAACCTCCTCCCTCGGGGAGGCGGGGATCGAAGTCAGATCCGCTTCCCCCCTCTCTTTGGGGCAGGTCGAGGCCCTGAAGGCCGCCTTCGCCAAAAAGCTCGGAAGGCCTGTGCACCTTCGTCAGATTGCGGACCCCTCCCTCGTCGGAGGCTTTACCGTCCGCTCAGGCGCCGAGGTCACCGACATGAGCGCGGGCTCCCAGCTTCAGGCCCTGAAATCGGCCGTGGAGGAAAAAATGGCCTTTTGCGCAAAAATTTAAGGAAACAAATGACGGATTTGAAAATAGATCCGGGAAGGATACGCCAGGCCCTCGAGGAGTTCGCCGGCTCCTACTCCCCCTCCCTGCCCCCAAGCGAGCAGGTGGGGAGGGTCGTGAACGCGGGCGACGGCATAGCCAGGGTGGCGGGGCTGCCCGGGTGCATGTCAAACGAGCTGCTCTCCTTCGAGGGAGGGGTGCAGGGCCTGGCCTTCAACCTGGACGAGCAGGAGATAGGGGCCGTGATCCTGGGGGACTTTTCCGGGATTGAGGAGGGCCAGCCCGTCAAAAGGACGGGCAAAGTGCTCTCCGTCCCCGTGGGGGACGCGTACCTCGGGAGGGTCGTAGACCCCCTCGGCCGCCCCATAGACGGCCTGGGCGAGATCCGGTGCGAAGAGAGCAGGATCCTCGAGGCCCAGGCGCCGGACGTAATACACAGGAAGTCTGTCCACGAGCCCATGGAGACGGGCATAAAGGCGATAGACGCCATGGTCCCCATAGGCCGCGGGCAAAGGCAGCTGATAATCGGGGACAGGCAGACCGGCAAGACTGCGATCGCGCTCGACGCCATAATCAACCAGGGGAAGAACTGGGAGAGCGGGGACCCCTCCAAGCAGGTGCGCTGCATCTACGTGGCCGTAGGGCAGAAGGGATCCACCATAGCGGGCGTCAGGGCCTCTTTGGAAGAGAACGGGGCCATGCGCTACACCACCATCGTGGCCGCCTCCGCCTCGGACTCGGCGGGCTTCAAGTACATCGCCCCCTACACGGGCTCGGCCATAGGGCAGCACTGGATGTACTCCGGAAAGCACGTCCTTATAGTCTTCGACGACCTTTCAAAGCAGGCCGAGGCCTACAGGGCGATTTCCCTGCTCCTGCGCCGCCCGCCGGGGAGGGAGGCCTACCCGGGCGACGTCTTCTACCTCCACTCCCGCCTCCTCGAGCGCTGCGCCAAGCTCTCGGAAGACAAGGGCTCGGGATCCATGACGGGGCTGCCGATAGTGGAGACGAAGGCCAACGACATCTCCGCCTACATCCCCACCAACGTCATCTCCATAACCGACGGGCAGATCTTCCTCCAGTCCGACCTCTTCAATTCCGGGCAGAGGCCCGCAATAGACGTGGGAAGGTCGGTTTCGAGGGTCGGGGGCGCGGCCCAGACCAAGGCCCTCAAAAAGGTCTCGGGGACCCTCAAGATCTCCCTGGCCCGCTATAGGGACCTTCAGGGCTTCGCCATGTTCTCTTCGGACCTCGACCCCGCCACCAAGGCGGAGCTGACCCGGGGATCGCGCCTGATGGAGCTTTTAAAGCAGCCCCAGTTCCACCCGGTGCCCATGGAGAGGCAGGTGGTGCAGGTGTGGAGCGGGACCCACGGCAAGTACGACGACCTGGATCTGGAAGACGTACTGCGGTTCGCAGACGAGCTGTGCGACTGGCTGGAAGACGAGACCGGCATCCTGGGGGAGATCAGGAGCTCCAAGGACTTTTCCAAGGACACCGAGGCGCAGCTGGAGAAGGCCGTGGAAGAGTTCCGCTCCAGGTTCATCACCCACACCGGGGAGCCCCTCGTGAAGGAGGCGGGGCCCGTGGGGGAGGTTGACCAGGAGAAGATGGTGGTGGGCCAGGCCTGATGGCGTCCCAGCTCGCTTTAAAGTCCAGGATCGCCTCCACCAAGTCCCTCTCCAAGGTCTTCCAGGCCCAGGAGATGATAGCCTCCGCGCACATCTCCCGGGCGAAGGCCAAGGCGTTGGCTTCCCGGCCCTATAGCGAGGCCGTGGAAGAGGCCGCAAAGAGACTGGTCAGCCACGTCAAGGACGTAGACCACCCGATTTTCAGGCGCAACGAAAAGAGCCGGAAGTCCGCGGTCTTCCTAGTGACGGGAGACAGGGGCATGGCGGGGCCCTACAACGCCAACGCCATAAGGAAGGCCGAAGAGCTCCTGGCCCAGATCGAAAAAGACGGGAAGGAGCCCGCGCTCTTCACCTTCGGCAAGAGGGGTGCGGCGCACTTTTCCTCCAGGATGAAGGTCGAGCGGGGCTGGGAAGGACACTCCGACAACCCCCGCGCCGAAGAGGCCGACGAAGCTTCGAAAGCCCTGCTCTCCTCCTTCCTCGAAGGCGGGGCGGGGGAAGTGTACCTGGTCTACACGGAATTTGTGAACCTGGTGTCCCAAAAGGTGAGGGTCCTCAGGCTCCTGCCCATAGAGATCGTCAGGGCCAAGAACCCCGCCCCCGAGCCCCTCTACGAGTTCGAGCCCGATGCGGAAGACGCCCTGGACGCCCTCCTTCCCCGCTACATCGCCTCCAGGATCTACGAGTGCCTGCTCTCCAGCGCGGCTTCGGAGACGGCGTCCAGGCAGAACGCCATGCACGCCGCCACCGAGAACGCCAAGGGCCTGATAAAGGATCTGACCATAAGCCTCAACAAGGCCCGGCAGGCGCAGATCACCCAGGAGCTGACCGAGATCATCTCAAGCGCAGACGCGCTGTCCAAGAAGAAGTGAAATGGCAGAAGAAGAACAACAAGCAAAGGCAGGGGACGGGGAGGATCCGCTCCTGGGGAGGGTGGTGAGAGTCCAGGGCACCGTCGTCGACGTGGAGTTCGCCCCGGGGCACGTTCCCGCCATCTATACGGCCCTCAAAGTAAAAATCAAGTCGCCCCAAAAGGGCGGCGCCGACAAGGATGTGGTGCTGGAGGTTGAGGCGCACCTGGGGGACTCCGTCGTCCGCACGGTGGCCCTGGGGCTCGTAGACGGCCTGGTGAGGGGGACCGAAGTCGAGAACACCGGCGCCCCCATAAGCGTGCCCGTCGGCAAAGAGACTTTGGGCCACGTCTTCAACGTCACGGGGGACGTTTTGAACGCCAAGGACGGAGAAAGGATCGAAGTCAAAGAGAGGTGGCCCATACACAGGAAGCCCCCGGCCTTCGACCAGCTAGAATCCCAGACCAAGATGTTTGAGACGGGGATAAAGGTCATAGACCTGCTCACTCCCTACGTGCAGGGGGGCAAAATCGGCCTCTTTGGGGGCGCGGGGGTCGGCAAGACCGTCCTCATCCAAGAGATGATAGCCCGGGTGGCCCAGAACCACGGGGGCGTCTCGGTGTTCGCGGGAGTGGGGGAGAGGACCCGAGAGGGCAACGACCTCATAGGAGAAATGACGGAGGCGGGCGTCCTCGACAAGACCGCGCTGGTCTTCGGGCAGATGGACGAGCCCCCGGGGACGAGGCTCAGGGTGCCCCTCACGGGCCTCACCATGGCCGAGTACTTCAGGGACGTGGCTGGCCAGGACGTGCTCCTGTTCATAGACAACATCTTCCGCTTCACCCAGGCTGGAAGCGAAGTGTCTACGCTGCTGGGGAGGATGCCTTCGGCCGTGGGCTACCAGCCCAACCTCGCAGACGAGATGGGGCAGCTGCAGGAGAGGATCACCTCCACCAAGGGGCACTCTATAACCTCCCTCCAGGCCGTCTACGTCCCTGCCGACGACTACACCGACCCGGCGCCGGCCACTACCTTCGCGCACCTCGACGCCACGACCGAGCTTTCCAGGGACATCGCCTCCCGCGGCATCTACCCGGCGGTAGACCCCCTGTCCTCCACCTCCCGCATCCTCGACCCCCGCTATATCGGGGAAAAGCACTACGAGTGCGCCAATAGGGTCAAGGCCATCCTGCAGAGGAACCGCGAGCTCCAGGACATCATAGCCCTTATAGGGATAGACGAGCTGAGCGAAGAGGACAAGGCCACGGTGCAGAGGGCCAGGAAGATAGAGCAATTCCTGGGCCAGAACTTCTACGTGGCAAAGCAGTTCACGGGGCTGGAGGGATCGTACGTGCCCGCCGACGAGACCATAGAGGCCTTCACCAGGATCTGCGACGGATACTACGACAAGGTCCCCGAACAGGCCTTCTCAAACATCGGGGGCATAGAGGACCTCGAAAGGAAGTGGAGCGAGCTCAAGAAGGAGTTCGGCGAGTAATGGCCGCAAAGTCCTTCGAAGTCACAGTGGCCTCCAAAGAGGGGCCTCTCTGGAAGGGGGAGGCCTCGCAGGTGGAGGTCCCGGCCCTGGGGGGAGGTATGACCTTCCTTCCGGGCCACTCCTCCTCCCTCGTGCTCCTTTCAAAGGGGGAGATGAAGGTGAAGTCCGAAAAGGACCTATCCTTCTCGGTTGAGGGTGGGTTCGCCTCCTTCGACCATGACCGGATGGTGATCGCGGTCGACATCGGCCGAGCTGAGTGACCCCATAAAAAATCCGCCCGGAAGGGCGGATATTTTTTGCCTTGGCGTCAGTTCCCCGCGCCCAGGATGTCTACGACGAAGACGAGGGTGGAGTTGGCCGGAATCCCGCTCTGGGCGTTGCTGCCGTACCCCATGCTAGGCGGGATTATGAGGAGCACCTGAGATCCCACAGTCTGGCCGGAGAGGCCCTTCTGGAAGCCCTCTATGGTGTTGGCCAGGGAGAAGGAGGCCGTGGTATTCCCTTCGTTCCACGTGGATTGGAAGAGCTTCTTGGTGGAAAGCACCCAGCCGCTGTACTTGACCACGACCGACCCTGAAGAAGAGACGACGGGGCCGGAGCCCTTGATGATGGTCTGCGCCACGAACTGGCCGTCGGACTTGTAGTTGTTAAAGTCCAGGCTAGGCTCCCCCGTGGAGGAATTGCTCGTCACCTTGGGGAGGTCGGCAGGGATGTTTTCGACCTGCGTCCCTTCTGCCTTTGACAGCGTCTTTACCACGCTCATAAGGGTCATAATGGATATGTAGGCGTCGCCGCTGTTCGCAGCGCCCGAGGCCGAGGAGCTTTCCTGGCTTCCCGGAGTCCCGAAGGCGATGGAGGCCCCGACTTTCTGGGAGGAAATCACCTGCTCAAAGTCGGCGTCCATGGAGCTGTTCAGCGTCAGAGAGCACGACGGCGCCTCCTTCCAGGTCGAATCTATCTGGGATCCCGTCCGGGCGTTGTAGACCATGTACTGGTAGCACACGGTGTCGCCCTCTTTGAGCTTGGCGCCGGTGCCGGGGATAAGGACGGCGTAGGACTTTTGGGAAATCGTCATCGGGGTTTTGAAGTGGACCTGGGGCTCCTGCCCGCTTTCCCCCGTGGCGCTGACGCCTTCGAGCTTGGCCAGGGAGGAAGAGGCTGAAGTCGAGGAGGAGGACGAAGAAGAGGAAGAGGAGTTGCCGCAGGCGGCCAGGGCCGCGCACATCCCCGCCGCCGCCACGGCGGCCAGGAGCAGCTTTACGGCCTTGGACCTATGAATATGCACGTTAAACATCTGATTTATAATAAGCTGTAATGTAAACTTTTGAGAGCGAAGGCGGCCGTGGACAGACATTCCCCCCCATCTGGAAAAGATTCTCCGTCCGGGGGGAAGAAGCTCAGGGTCGCAAGGCTCGCCTCGGCCGGAGCTTTCGCCTTGGCCGCGATCGCGTTTTTCATCCTTTCAATCCTCTCCTCGGCCCTTTGGAGGCCCAAGAGCGAGATTTCAGCCTCCCTCTCCTCTTCCAGCAGATACCTGGTCTCCGTGCCCGGGCTTTTGTCCCTCACGGGGAGCGAAGTGTCGGTGAGGGCGTCCTCTTCCCAGAGCGTGTGCGTGGCCATAGGGCAGAGCGGGGACGTGGATGGGTGGATTGGCTCTTCGCCCTACACCCAGATAAGCGGGCTCTCTTCCTGGACCGCCCTGGCCTCCGGATCCGCTTCAGGAGGGGAATCTTGGCCTTCCTCCCCTTCCGTCCCATTTCAGGACAGCGACATGTGGGAGAAAGCGGAGTGCGGCCGCGCCATGGGCTTTAAGTGGGACCCCTCCCCGGACCAATCCCTGATCCTCTTCAACCCCAAAGGCGCCGCCGTGGATCTCTCCTTGGGATGGAAGAGGGCAAAGGCCGTCAACCTCACGGGCCCCTACGCCTTCCTCGGGTGCGTGGGGACCCTCCTCTCCCTTGTGGCGCTGGAGTTCCCGCGCCTCCGCGGAAAGGCCCGCCCCCGGGCGGGGAAGGAAGTTGAAAGCGCGGCTCCAGGCGAAGCTGGATCGGCGCAGCCCAGATGGGTCGAAGACCAGCTCGCCCTGGACAGGCGCCTGGGGCACGCGCGGCCCAGGACCGTAAAGAGCACGAAAGTGTTCAAGATCCGGGAGAAAAGCGAAGAGGACGAGGTGAGCACGCAGGTGATGGATCTGTCCGCCCTGAGGCATATGGACCTCGGGCAGGACCTCGACCCCATGTCCCAAAAGCCGGCCATCTTCGGCTCCGAGCTTCCC
>JAFYIA010000010.1 GCA_017538865.1 Aeriscardovia sp.
CCCCCCAGTCCCTCCTCAACATCCGGCCCATAGCCACGACGATAAGGGAGTTCTTCGGGACCTCCCAGCTCTCCCAGTTCATGGACCAGAACAACCCCCTGGCCGGCATCACCAACAAGAGGAGGCTTTCGGCCCTGGGGCCCGGAGGCCTCACGCGCGACAGGGCCAGCATGGAGGTCAGAGACGTCCACTCCTCCCACTACGGGAGGATGTGCCCGATAGAGTCCCCCGAAGGCCCCAACATCGGCCTCATAGGGTCCTTGGCCACTTTTGCCAAGATCGACACTTACGGCTTCATAGAGGCCCCCTACAGGAGGGTTATAGACCGCAAGGTAACGGACGAGATTACCTATATGACCGCCGACGAAGAGTCCCACCACGTCATAGCGCAGGCCAGCCAGAAGCTGGACAAGGAAGGCAGGATCGACACTCCGACCGCCCTGGCAAGGGACGGCAAGGACGAGGCGGTGGACGTGCCCGCGGAAGACGTGGACTACATGGACGTGTCCCCAAGGGAGATGGTGTCCATAGGATCCTCCCTCATCCCCTTCCTCGAGCACGACGAGGGCCACAGGGCTCTGATGGGCGCCAACATGCAGAGGCAGGCCGTGCCCCTCATAAAGCCCGATGCGCCTCTGGTGGGAACCGGCAGCGAGTGGAGGACCGCCTACGATTCCGGAGACTGCGTCATAGCCGATGGGGACGGAACCGTCTCCTACGTCTCCGCCGACACCATCAAGGTGTCCCAGGATGACGGGACGGAAAAGGAATACGCCCTCGCAAAGTTCCAGAGGAGCAACCAGACTACCTGCTACAACCAAAAGCCGATAGTCTCTGTGGGAGACAGGGTCGAAAAAGGAAGCGTGATCGCCGACGGACCTGCGATAGACCAGGGCGAGCTCGCGCTCGGAAAGAACCTGATCATAGCATTTATGCCCTGGAACGGGTACAACTACGAGGATGCGACCATAATCAGCCAGAGGCTGGTGAAGGACGACAGCCTGAGCTCCATCCATATCGAAGGGTATGAGATAGACGCCAGGGACACGAAGCTCGGACCTGAAGAAATCACCCGGGACCTTCCCAACTGTTCCGAAGAGATGCTGGCCAACTTGGACGAGAACGGGATCATCAGGATCGGGGCCAAGGTGAAGGCCGGAGACATCCTCGTGGGCAAGGTCACCCCCAAGGGCGAAACCGAGCTGAATCCCGAAGAGAGGCTGCTGAGGGCAATATTTGGGGAAAAGTCCAGGGAGGTCAGGGACGTCTCCCTGCGCCTCCCGCACGGAGAGAGCGGCACCGTAATCTCAATAAAGGAGATCAACCGCGAGAATGCCGAAGAAAATGCCGAAGAGCTCCCCAGCGGCATTAACCGGATCATAAAAGTCTTCGTGGCCCAGCACAGGAAGATAAGCGTGGGAGACAAGCTCTCCGGACGCCACGGGAACAAGTGCACCGTGGCCCGCATCCTTCCCGAAGAGGATATGCCTTTCTTGGCGGACGGCACTCCGGTGGACATCATGCTCAACCCCCTCTCCGTCCCTTCCAGGATGAACCTGGGCCAGATCCTCGAGCTTCACCTGGGATGGATAGCTAAGACCGGGTGGGACGCGGACCTGGACCCCGGCAACTACAAGTGGAAGCTTGCGATCCCCGAGGAGGCCCTGAAGGCCGCTCCGGGCACCCTGGTGGCGAGCCCGGTGTTCGACGGCGTGAAAGACGACGTGCTCGACGGGCTTTTGAAGACCTCCCTTCCCGGGCCTGACGGGGAAAGGCTGGTAGATTCATCCGGCAAGGCCGTGCTCTACGACGGCCGGACCGGGGAGCCCTTCCCCAAGCCCATTTCGGTCGGCATCATGTACATGCTCAAGCTCCACCACCTCGTAGATGACAAGATACACACGAGGGCTACGGGCCCCTACTCCATGATCACCCAGCAGCCCCTGGGCGGTAAGGCCCAGTTCGGAGGACAAAGGTTCGGAGAGATGGAGGTGTGGGCGCTGGAAGCCTACGGCGCCGCCTACACCCTCCACGAGCTGATGACCGTCAAGTCCGACGACATGGACGGAAGGGTCAAAGCCTACGGGGCCATAGTCAAGGGTGAGAACCTGCAGGCCGGGGGCATCCCCGAATCCTTCAAGGTCCTCCTCAAGGAGATGCAGTCTTTGGCACTAAACGTCGAAGTCCTCAACAGCGACGGGGATACGATAGATCTCGCCAAAGGAACGGAGGACAAGTCGGGATCCAGCGCCCAAATCCTCGGCTTAAACCTCAATTCCAGGCCTGAAAAACCCCTGGCCGAATCTTTGGGTCTTTAATTTTGGACTTCAAGTTTAAGGAAATACATAAGTGATGAACGTAAACGAGTTCTGCAAGCTGAGAATCAGCATGGCTACCACGGAGGACATCCGCAGCTGGAGCCATGGGGAAATAAAAAAGCCTGAGACCATAAACTACCGCACCTTGAAGCCCGAAAAAGAGGGCCTGTTCAGCGAACAGGTATTCGGCCCCACCAGGGACTGGGAGTGCGCGTGCGGCAAGTACAAGAGGGTCCGCTACAAGGGGATCGTATGCGAGAGGTGCGGCGTTGAAGTCACCCAGTCCAGGGTGCGCAGGGAGAGAATGGGGCACATCGACCTCGCCGCTCCCGTCACCCACATCTGGTACTTCAAGGGCATCCCCTCGCGCCTCGGATATCTTTTGGACATCCCCACCCGCGATCTTGAAAAGGTGATCTATTTCGCTTCCTACATCGTCACTTCCGTAAACGAGGATCGAAGGGAGAAGGATCTGCCCGACCTCGAGAAGGAATGCGAGCACAGGTGCGCAAGGCTCAGGCAGGTGATGGATCGGAAGATCGACGAGAGGAAGGAAGCGCTCGCAAGGGACCTTGAGGAGCTCGAAGAATCAAACGCCCCCGAAAAGCAGATTCGCGCCCTTAAAGACGGCTTTTTGAAAAACCAGGAGGAGATCAAGGCCAGGTACCAGGCCAAGATTGACAAGACCAAAAACACCTTCGAGTCCTTCAAAGCCCTCAAGAGAAAAGACCTCATAGACGACATAGAGGCCTGGCACGACATGAAGGACAATTACGGGGAGTACTTCGACGGCGGCATGGGGGCCGAGGCCATAAAGAAGATCCTGGAGACCTTGGACTTGGACGAGATGGACTCCTCCCTCAGGGAGACCATCAAGACCGGCACGGGCCAGAAAAAGCAGAAGGCCCTGAAGAGGCTGAAGGTGGTGGACGCATTCCGCAACACCTCCAACAGGCCCGAAGCCATGGTGCTCGAAGCCATCCCGGTAATCCCGCCGGACCTGCGGCCGATGATCCAGCTCGACGGCGGGCGTTTCGCCACTTCCGACTTGAACGACCTCTACAGGAGGGTTATAAACCGGAACAACCGCCTGAAGAGGCTGATAGAGTTGGGCGCCCCCGAGATCATGCTCAACAACGAGAAGCGCATGCTCCAGGAGGCCGTGGATTCGCTCTTCGACAACGGCCGGCGCGGCAAAGTCGTGACCGGGGCTTCCAACAGGCCCCTAAAGTCCCTCGCCATGATGCTCAAGGGCAAGGCCGGCAGGTTCAGGCAGAACCTTCTGGGCAAGAGGGTGGACTTTTCCGGAAGGTCCGTCATCGTCGTCGGACCCGAACTCAAGATGCACCAGTGCGGCCTGCCCAAGCCCATGGCCTTGGAGCTTTTCAAGCCCTTCGTAATAAGGAGGCTGGTAGAGCTCGAGTACGTGCAGAACATCAAGGGCGCCAAGAGGCTCATAGACAGGATGGATCCGGTAGTGTGGGACGTGCTCGAGGAAGTCATCCACGAGCACCCCGTGCTCCTCAACCGCGCCCCCACCCTCCACAGGCTCTCCATCGAGGCCTTCGAGCCGATACTGGTGGAGGGCAAGGCCATACACCTGCCCCCGCTCGCCTGCGCCCCCTTCAACGCGGACTTCGACGGCGACCAGATGGCCGTCCACCTCCCGCTTTCCGTAGAGGCCCAGGCCGAGAGCCGCGTCTTGATGCTCGCCTCCAACAGCATCCTCAAGCCCGCCGACGGGCACACTGTCACCATGCCCAGCCAGGACATGATCATCGGCCTCTACTGGCTGACCACCACGATAGACGAGCAGCAGGAGGAGGTCGAAGAGGCCAAGGAGAAGTACTACGCTGAGCACCCCGGGGGGGAGAGGCGGTTCCCCGAAATAAAGGACGCCAAGGGGCAGGGGAGGATCTTCAGCAGCGTGGAAGAGGCCAGGATGGCGCTCGACCGCGGGCAGATCGACATGCAGTCCAAGGTCTTGATCCGCATGGGCAAGGATTTCGTGCTTCCCAAGGACTGGGAGCCGGGGACCCTGAAGGTCCCCTCCACCGGAGGGGAAGTTAAAGAGCAGAGGCTGGAAGACGGCGGGTATCTGTTTGCCACCAACTATGGACGCCTTCTGTTCAACTCCTGCCTGCCTGTGGACTACCCCTTCATAAACTGCCAGGTCTCCAAGAAGATCCTCTCCAAGATCGTCGACGACATCGCCCTGCGCTACGACACCTCCCAGGCCTCCGCCACCCTGGACGCCCTGAAGGACATGGGCTTTACCAGGGCCCAGTGGTCCGGAGTCACCATAGCCTTCTCCGATATCAAGGTCCCCCCTGAGAAGGAGGCCGTGATAAAGGATTACGAAGGCAGGGCCGAGAAGATAAACGGCCAGTACCTCTTGGGCTATTTGACCGAGCCCGAGAGGAGGCAGGAACTCATAAGCCTGTGGACGGAGTGCACGGACGAGGTCGCCAAGGACATGGAGGAGAACTTCGCCCCCGACAACGACCTGAACATCACGGTGCGCTCCGGGGCCCGCGGAAACTGGATGCAGATCCGCCAGATAGCCGGCATGAGGGGCCTTGTTACCAATCCCAAGGGCGAGATCATCCCCAGGCCCGTAAAGTCCAACTACAGGGACGGCCTCTCTTCCCTGGAATACTTCATCTCCCAGCACGGGGCCAGGAAGGGCCTGGCCGACACGGCTCTTAGGACTGCAGAATCCGGGTACCTGACCCGCAGGCTCGTCGACGTCTCCCAGGAAGTCATAATCCGGGAAAAGGACTGCGGCACCAAGAGGGGCATCGTAATCCCCATAGCCGCCAAGGACGAGGAAGGGGGATGGACGGACAGGGTGGAGGAGTTCGCCGACGCCTCCGCCTACTCGAGGCTCCTGGCCGAAGACGTGGTCGATCCCCGCACCGGGGAGCTCCTCATGAACGCCCAGGAGGCCCTCGACATGCAGGCCATAGAGAACCTGGTCGCCCACGGCGTCCACGAGGTAAAGGTGAGGTCGGTTTTGACCTGCGAATCCAAGCTGGGGGTGTGCGCAAGCTGCTACGGGTGGTCACTTTCCACCAACACCCTCGTCGACATAGGCGAAGCCGTGGGGGTCGTGGCCGCGCAGTCCATAGGCGAGCCCGGCACCCAGCTCACCCTGCGCAGCTTCCATTCCGGCGGCGTCGCCTCCGCTTCGGACATCACCCAAGGCCTCCCCCGCGTGACCGAGCTCTTCGAGGCCAGGACCCCCAGGGGCATGGCCCCCATAACGGAATTGGGCGGCACGGTCAAAATCGACGATGCCGGCAACGTCAGGACGATAAGGATCACGGCTCCGGACGATCAGAAGAAGGAGTACCACGTCAACAAGAGGGTTCCCCTGCTCGTGCACGACGGCGAAACCGTGGAGGCGGGGGCCCAGCTCGTCGTAGGATCGGTCGATCCCAAGGAGGTGCTCAGGATCCGCGGCTCCAAGGAGGCGGAAAAGTGCATCGTCGACGGCGTGCACGACGTCTACAGGTCCCAGGGCGTGGGCATCCACGACAAGCACATAGAGGTCATAGTCCACCAAATGGTCGACAAAGTCGTGATTGTGGATTCGGGCGACACTTCGTTCCTGCCCGGCGACCTTGTGAGCAAGGCGGAGTTTGCGGCTACCGTGAAAAGCGCGCTGGACAAGGGGCGCAAACCCGCGGCAGCCAGGGAGTGCCTGCTCGGCATCACCAAGGCCGCCCTCGCCACCGATTCCTGGCTTTCTGCCGCCTCCTTCCAGGAGACCACCAGGGTCCTCACCGAAGCCGCCCTCCAGACCAAGGAAGACAACCTGAACGGCCTGAAGGAGAACGTCATCATAGGCAAGCTCATCCCCGCCGGAACGGGCCTTAGCCGCTACAGGAACAGCGAAGTGAGCGTGAACAGCGCCATAAAGGAGAACATCTACCCCGGCCTCGGCGCAGGCAGGGCCTCCTCCTTCGAAGATCAGGACCTCACCAAGGTCGACTTGAGCGCATTGGATTTGAACTTGGGAGAAGACATGGGCGCGGGGGAGATCCTCTCCCCCGAGGATCCGGGGGCATTCGGGGTTGAAGACGACAGCGAGCCCATAGACGAGCCGGATTCCAATCCCGACGACTTCCCCGAAGGCAGCCAGGAAGATCTGGGAGAGTGATGGAAAAGCCGGAGGGGGGGAGGCCCTTCCCGGAGCCGCCGGCCTTCGGGTGGTATCCGGAGGACCGCATCTGGGCCAAGCAGCACGGATTGACCGATTACCTCGACCGCTCAGACCTGTCGGGGATGGGAGGGGCGCGCAGGTACTCGGAACCCAAGCACGGCGCCCCTGCCAAGTCCGGAGGGACCGTGATCTTGAGGAATACCTCCAACAACTCCATAATCCGGATAAGCTCGGATTCGGTTTTGGGCAGAAAGCCTTCTTCCGGCGGAGAAGGGGATGAAGTGGAGCTGGCCGACCCCACCAGGACCATCTCCAGGTCCCACGCCCTCGTCTATTTCGACGGGGAGAAAAACGCCTTTGTGAAGGATCTGGGGTCTTTGAACGGGACTTTCGTAATAAAGGATTCGACCGAAAAAAAGGCGTCCCCCGAGGCGCCGGTGCAGCTCGAAGGCGGGGTGCTGCTCAGGCTGGGGGACGAGTTTTACGAAGTCTCTATAGAGTAGGGGAGGATTCGCCCTTCCTCTTTCGCAGGGCCTCCTGCACTTCGGGGTCGTCCAGGCCCTTGAACCACTCCAAAAGCTCGGGGTAACAGTTGGGGTTCTGCGCCAGGTACTTCCTGAGTTCGGGGAAGTTTTGGGCTATGTCGTGCTGGATCATGGCGTCTTTGACTTCCATCACCTGCTCGGGGGTGTACTGCGGCCCCTCTTCCTGCTTGAAGGCCGAAGGGGAGAGCGGGATGGATTCTGTCATAATCCTCTCCATTATGATTTTTTTCGTCTTTTCGTCCCCGAAGCGGGCGAGCCAGGCCAGGAGGCCGGGGTACGCCCTGGGGTGGCTCGCCACGTTTGGACCGAACTCCGGATTTTCATAGGCTATCAGCGCAAGCAGAGAGGGATCGGCGTTCTCATCTTGCACCGCCTGGCAGGCGACGTCGTAATCTACCATGCTTCCTCCTTACTCTCTTTGGACGTGCAGGTTTTCCATAGTGGCGTCCGAAATGAAATCTATGTCTTCCTCCTGGGAAAGCCTGGAAACCAGCCAGCCTCCCTCGCACTCCGCCTTTACGTCCACCACGAGCACTGTGGCGTTGTCGCTCCCGCCCCCGTCGAGCGCGGCCTCCACCAGGGAATGGGCCACTTCATCGGGGCTCTTTTTCGCAGAGCACAGGTTCGCCAGTTTGCTCAGGCTCATCTGGGTGTAGATTCCGTCAGAGCAAATTATAAAGCGGCCGCCCAAATCGGCCCTGTAGAAATCAGGCCTGAGAGGCGAAGGGGATCCTATGGCCTGGGTGATGAGGTTTCTGGGTATGAGCTTTTCGGCCTGATCGGGGAGGTACTTTCCCGTGTCGATGGCTTTCTGCTGTTCGGAGTGGTCATGGGTGATCTGTTCGAAGGTGGACCTGTCGAAGCCGTCTTCGGAAGGGCACACGTGGTAGGTCCTGGAATCCCCCACGTTCACCACGTACCAGGCGTTGCCCTCCTGCTCCATGTCTGCGTCTTTCAGGACGAGGCCGCTCAAGGTCGTGCCGGCCACGCCGCCTTCCCTGGCCCCGATTTCCTCCACTACGTCCTGGGCCTCCTGCATGCAGCCCAGAATCTCCCCCTTCGTCCTGACTTTGCAGTTGCCCAGCTTCTCCATGACGGACATGCACGTGGCGCTGGCCTGCCTGCCCTTCACTCCCCCGCCCATGCCGTCGGCCACTAGGTACAGCCCCTCGGCTTCGAGGTACGAATCCTGGTTGTCGGCCCTTTTCAGGCCTATGTCGGAACAGGCGGCGCTGGAGATGTCGATTTTGCTCATTTAAAGTCTTTCTATGCAAATTACACTAATATCCTACATTTTCTCCCCGCTCCGGAATGCCGCGTTGCGCGAGAGGGGCCGCAAAGGGTAAAATCGAAGGGCTTACTTGCGCTAAGCGCAGGTATTTTTTCTTTTTGCTTATATTAGAAAAACCATCGGGCCGGTGGGCATTGGCTGTGCGCAGGGCGCATTGTGCGCCCCCGGCCCGCGATGAAAAAGGGGTCGGATGCCTACAATCCAACAACTCGTCCGCAACGGACGCAAGCCAAAGACGAAGAAATCCAAAACTTTGGCCCTCAAGGGATCCCCTCTGCGCAGAGGGGTCTGCACGCGTGTATACACCACCACCCCCAAGAAGCCTAACAGCGCCTTGAGGAAGGTGGCCCGCGTAAAGCTGAGCTCGGGCTACGAAGTGACAGCCTACATCCCGGGAGAAGGCCACAACCTCCAGGAGCACTCCATAGTCCTGGTCAGGGGCGGCAGGGTCAAGGACCTGCCCGGCGTGCGCTACCACATCGTGCGCGGGGCTTTGGATACCCAGGGAGTCAAGGATCGCAAACAGGGCCGCTCCCTGTACGGAACGAAGAAGGCTAAGTAGAGATGTCACGCAAAGGACCTGCAAAAAAGCGCACGATAGAGCCGGATCCCATTTACAAGTCCACCACGGTGGCCCAGCTCATCAACAAGGTTTTGAAAGACGGAAAGAAATCCGTAGCGGAAACGATAGTCTACACTGCCCTCGAAAAGGTGGGCAAGAAGAGCGATCAGGAAGCTTTGGGGGTGCTCAAGAGGGCGCTTGACAACATCCGCCCGACGTTGGAAGTCCGCAGCCGCAGGGTCGGCGGCGCCACCTACCAGGTGCCTGTCGAAGTCCGTCCGGCCAGGGCCAACACCCTCTCCCTGAGGTGGCTGACCAACTACGCCAGGCTGAGGAAGGAAAAGTCCATGTCCGACAGGCTCGCCAACGAGATATTGGACGCCTCCAACGGGCTGGGCATGGCCGGCCAGAAGCGTGAAGACACCCACAAGATGGCCGAAGCCAGCCGCGCCTTCGCCCACTATCGCTGGTAGTAGGAAAGGGATACGCATATGCCGCAAGTGCTCACTGATTTGAACAGGATCAGGAACATCGGGATCATGGCCCACATAGATGCGGGCAAGACCACCACGACCGAGAGGATCCTGTACTACACCGGAGTCAACTACAAGATCGGGGAAACCCACGACGGCGACTCGACCATGGACTGGATGGACCAGGAAAAGGAGCGCGGGATAACCATTACCTCCGCCGCTATAACCTGCTTCTGGAACAGGCAGACCCATGATCCCGAAGAACAGTTCCAGATAAACATCATCGACACTCCCGGCCACGTCGACTTCACGGCCGAGGTCGAAAGGTCGCTCAGGGTGCTCGACGGCGCCGTGGCGGTCTTTGACGCCAAGGAAGGGGTCGAGCCCCAGTCCGAGACGGTGTGGAGGCAGGCCGACAAGTACGGCGTCCCCAGGATCTGCTTCATCAACAAGATGGACAAGCTCGGGGCCAACTTCTTCTACTCCGTAGACACCATCAAGACCAAGCTGGGCGCCCGCCCGCTCGTCATGCAGCTCCCCGTGGGCAGCGAAAACGACTTCGACGGCGTGGTGGACCTTGTGAGGATGAAGGCGTACCTCTGGAAGGGCGACGTAAAGAAGAGCGACCAGGGGGCCCACTACGAAGTGACCGACGTCCCGGCCGACCTCATGGAAATGGCCGAAAAGTACAGGACGGAGCTGGTAGAGGCCGCGGCCGAGACCGACGAAGCGCTCATGGACAAGTACTTTGAAACCGGGGAGCTCTCGGAAGAGGAGATCCGCAAAGGCGTGAGGGCCCTGACCATACACTCCGACGCCTACCCGGTCTTTTGCGGCTCCGCCTTCAAGGACAAGGGCATCCAGCCCCTCCTCGACGCCGTGGTGGACTACCTTCCCAGCCCTGAGGATGTGCCGGCCATCGTAGGGTATGAACCCGGAGATGAAAGTGTGGAAATCGACAGGAAGCCCGTGGTTTCCGATCCCTTCTCTGCGCTGGCCTTCAAGATCGCCGTACACCCCTTCTACGGCAAGCTCATCTACGTGAGGGTGTACTCGGGATCCATCAAGCCCGGAGACACCGTCCTCAACTCCACCTCGGGCAAGAGGGAGAGGGTCGGAAAGATCTTCCAGATGCACTCCAACAAGGAAATCCCGATGGACGAGGCCTTCGCAGGCAACATATATGCCTTCGTGGGCCTCAAGAACGTGGGAACCGGAGACACCCTCTGCGATCCCAAGAACCCCATTTGCCTAGAGTCCATGACCTTCCCCGATCCCGTAATCCAGATTGCCGTCGAGCCCAAGAGCAAGGCCGATCAGGAAAAGATGGGGATTGCGCTGGCCAGGCTTGCAGACGAGGATCCCACCTTCCAGGTCAAGACCGACCAGGAGAGCGGGCAGACCCTGATCTCCGGCATGGGCGAGCTTCAGCTCGACATCATCGTCGACAGGATGCGCAGGGAGTTCCACGTTGACTGCAACGTGGGCAAGCCCCAGGTCGCCTACAGGGAGACCATAAGGAGGCCCGTGTCGGAGTTCGAGTACACCCACAAGAAGCAGACCGGAGGCTCCGGTCAGTTTGCAAGGGTCCAGCTCAACTTCATGCCCATAGATGAAGACAACCCCGAGGAAAAGGGCAAAGACTTCATCTTCGTCGACAAGATCACCGGGGGCGTCATCTCTTCCGAATACATCCCCTCCGTCGAGGCCGGGATTAAAGAGGCGATGGAATCCGGCATTTTGGCCGGCTACCCCATGGTGGGCGTGAAGGCCGAACTGATAGACGGCCAGATGCACCCCGTGGATTCTTCCGAGCTCGCCTTCAAGGTCGCAGGCTCCATGGCCTTCAAAGGGGCCGCCCTCAAGGCCGACCCCGTGCTCCTCGAGCCCATAATGGCTGTCGAGGTGAGGACCCCCGAAGAGTACATGGGGGACGTCATAGGCGACCTCAACTCCAGGCGCGGAAGGATTGAAAACATGACCGACGCCACCGGGGTGAAGGTGATAGACGCCAAGGTCCCCCTCGCCGAAATGTTCGGCTATATCGGGGACCTGCGTTCCAAGACCCAGGGCAGGGCCGTCTACAGCATGCAGATGGACTCCTACGCCGAGGTGCCCAAGAACATCGCCGACGAAATCATTAAGCAGCAGCGGGGCGAGTAGCCCCAAAGCTCCGTCTCGCGAGGCTTTCCCTGTTGAGATGGATAATGATAAGGCAAAATATAAAATAAGATCAGCTTCTTACCTGAAGCGATAAGTTGTCCAGGAGGACTTTAATGGCAGAAAAGACCAAATACGAGCGCACCAAGCCGCACGTAAACGTGGGAACCATCGGGCACATTGACCACGGCAAGACCACTTTGACCGCGGCCATCTCCAAGGTTCTTCACGAAGAGTATCCGGACGTCAACCCCGAGTACAAGTTCGACCAGATTGACGCCGCCCCCGAAGAGAAGCAGCGCGGCATCACCATCAACATCGCCCACATAGAGTATGAAACCGATAAGAGGCACTACGCCCACATCGACGCTCCGGGACACGCTGACTACGTCAAGAACATGATCAC
>JAFYIA010000011.1 GCA_017538865.1 Aeriscardovia sp.
CATCCTTTCCGCTTTCCCTTCCTTTTCCAAGATCCTCAGCCATTCCCTGTGGAGGCCCAGCTTGTCGACTTGCCTCGAGGTGATGTAGCCGGTGTGCCTCCGCATATATTCCAATATTTTTGTTCGGGCCTGCCCTTTTGCAGCTTGTCTAGGCAAAACCGGCCTCCCTTCCTCTCAATTTTCTTTTGACAAGTGTACTGAAAATTGCTCAAAAATCAGTACATTTGTCAAGATAAGAGAAAATGGCTGGCTCCCCATGCCAAGGGGCAGGCTACGCTTCTTTTTCTACGCAGGTGCTGTAGGCGTACATGGCTATGGCGGCCGCCGCCGCCGCGTTTATCGAGCGAACCGACCCCCTCTGCTCGATGTAGACGGTGGCCTCTGCGATTGAGAGGGCCTCCCGGGTCAAGCCCTCCCCTTCGGATCCGAAAATGAGGATGCAGGAAGGGGGGAACTTGAAGGTCTCTATGGGCACGCTCCCTTCGATATTGTCTACGGCTACAAGGTGCGGCTTTAGGGGGCTGGCCTTGGCGTAGGCCTCGAGGTGCGCGATGGAAGGCTCCTCGTACACCCTTTCGTAGACCTCCGTCATGAGGGACCCCTTCCTGTTCCACTTGTGGGGGCCGACTATGTGCACGGCCCGGGCGCCGAAGGCGTTGGCGCTCCTGACCATGGAGCCTATGTTGAAGTCGTGCGTCCAGTTTTCGCAGGCGATTTCGAGGTCCATGTATCCCCGCCTGTCCAGATCCTTCCTTATGGCTTCCACGCTCCAGTAGCGGTAGCGGTCCTGGACGTTCCGCCTGTCGCCTTCTTCCAAAAGCTCGGGATCGAACCTGGGATCATCCGGCTCCCGGCCGGGAAACTCCTCTTTCCACGGCCCCAGGCCAATCTTTCGGAAACTCGGCTCCCCTTCCACGCCTACTCCTCCAAGTCTTTTTTGGAAAAGGCGTAGGCGAAGGGCACGAACTCCGCCGCACCGGTGTTCACGTCTTTAAGCTCCAGCTCCTCCGGAATTTCCTCCGCGCCGCTTCCGGCGACAAGGGATGCCACGGCCAAAATGTGCGCGCCAGAATCCCTCACGATGCTCCAGTCGAGTTCAAGCTCCTGCCTCTCGGTGAGGGTGATGAGGGAGGAAGTTTGGATATATCCGAGATCGCTTATCCACGCGTCCACCAGGACCACGTCCCTCCCATCCACTTTGGGCCCCTTGAGCGAAGGGTAAACGAAGTCCATGGAGAAGGCATCCATGGAAAGCCCCCTCTCTTTGGCCGCCGCAACGCAGCACATGACCAGGGGGACGCCTGCCGGGCTGAGGGCCCCCACTGCGCCGATGCGCGCGAGATCCAGCCCGCTTCTTTCGAGGGCGGAAAGCACCGCCCTGCCGCAAAGGGACCACCCTTTGGCGCTCATGGTGACGCCAAAAAGATCCGAGAAGGGGTTGGAGCCCACTTCTTCTCTGAGCATGGCTTTGAGGCACTCCATGTTTTCATCCCTATCGGTCATCCTTCTTCTCCTTCCTGAGCGAATTTGGATATTTTGACTTCTTTTTCTATCGGGTCGACGTCATTGAAGGTCTTCCCTCCGACTCCGACTTTGTCTCGCAGCCTTCTGGCCCTGGGCAGCACTCTCGTATCCACATTACCTATAAGAGAGTTATAGCTGTCGAGGGATTTTCTCAGGTTTGAACCGAGGCTGGTCGCGTACTCGGAAAACTTTCCCATACTGTCGAGCAGCTCCGAGCCAAGCCTTTTTATTTCCTGTGCATCCTCCTCAAGGCCCCAGTTCTTCCAGGAAACCTTTACAGATTGCAAAAGCGCCCAAAAGGTCGCAGAGGAGCAGAGGACAACCTGCCTTGAAAAAGCGTATTCCAAAAGGCCCGGATCGCCCGCTATGGCTTCCTGGAGCCAGGAGGCCACCGGGATGTAGGCCACGGTAAAGCTCGTGGGCTCGAACCCGTTTCTCATAAGGAGCTCGGGATACCCCCTCTTTGAGAGGTCGTCCACGTGCCCCTTCACGACTTTGGCGTATGCGGATCCGTCCTTCCCCCCATTTTCGGCCTCTTCGAAGTCTTCCAAAGGCGTTTTGGCGTCTACCGGCATGGCGCCATGCCCCGGAAACATTACTACAAGATCCGGGCGCCTTTTTTTGTCTTCCCCGGGAAGGGTGAGCTGGGTGTCGAAGTCCACATGCTTTTCCATCCCGCACTTTTCCACGAGGTTTTCAAGCTGTACCTCGCCCCAGCGCCCGCGCAGCTGGTTGTTGTTTAAGAGGCTTGAAAAGTTTTTGTTCTCTTCCGAAATCGTCTGCTCTACGCGCCTCAGATCCTCTATGCTCTCTTTTAGCTGGCCGACTTCGTTCTGCCTCCCTTCCTCGATATCTTCCAGCTTGCTGCGCAGGACGGAAATGTCGCCTTTAAGGGGCTCGAGGCACTTTAAAATTTCAATTTGCTTGTCCGCGCGCTTTTGGTTGTCACCCGCCTGGCGCCCTTCGGCATCCCTTTGGGCCTGGCGGTTCTTTTCAAATTCTTGCTTTATGGAGAAACGAAGGCGCTCTTCAGCGGCTTCCCTCTCCTCTTTCTGAGTTTTCAGGCGCTCCTCAAAGGCGACCTCGGATTTTACGATTCCCTCTTTGAGCTCTGCAACCCTCTCCCCAAGGGATCTGCACTTTTCCGCGAGGGCCGAGTTTTCGCGGGCGAGGCCTTCTTTTTCGCTCCTAAGGCCTTCAAGCGACCCTTTCAGGGCTTCAGCCTCTTCCGCTTTCTTTTCAAGATCGCCTTTAAGCTGGTCGGTTTCTTTCTCACATGCGGAGGAAGAGACTTCGGAGCCTTTCTTTTGCGGCTTTAAAAAGAACCCAATTAAAAAACCTGCGACAAGGCAGCAAGCTCCTGCAATCACTATATAGAGGGCAGTCACTTCCTCCTCTTTCCTCCCCACCTTTGGGACTTCATATACACCCTGAGGTAGGGGAGCATCGTCCTTATGAGGTTCCCGCCCCCGTGTCCGTAAAAAACCGGAACCGGAACGTCAGGCATAGCGTGAAGGGAATGGCGGAGTATTCCTTCCTTAGGCTGCAGCTGTCGGATGCCTATGGCTATGATCCTGTCGGGGTTTTCCCTTGCGATTCGGGCGTAAGTGAAGGGGTCTTTTTGCCCGTTGTCCCCTATCAAAATAAAACGCATATGGGGAAAGTCGTCCATGAGCTGCCTGCAAAACTCAAGCTTGTGCTCCACGCCGTTCGGTATGAAGGTCTTGGGCCTAGGATCGAAGTCTCGGAGCAGCAAGGGTCCGGGCGGGAAGTTGTTATTGGTAAGAAAATACCTGAGCATGGGCTCGACGTTCCAAGGGGAAGTGGAAAGGTAGAAGAATGGCGCATGCCCACCGAGCTCCTGCGAAAGGGCCTTGTAGAATTCCGCCATTTCGGATACGGCCCGCCTCTTGGAGGGGTCCAAAAATAGCATGTTGTAAACGGCCTGAAGGGGGTCGGGGACGTCGGTAACGAGGACGGTGTCGTCAATGTCGGAGATGACCCCTATTTTCTCCCTCCTTCCCACGGTGTAGAGGGGGGCAGCTACGGGCTTTCTCCCCCTAACCCTGTAAACAACCTTGTGGATTCCGGGGGACACCCTCCCCTCGGTGACGAGGTCCAAGTAGCCATGGCTATCGGACACTGCCTGGCTGGCGTCCTGGTTCTTTTTGTGGTCCACTTCGTCCCTCTTGTAAGAGATACCTATTTGGACCGATTCTAGAGGCGCGCGGTCGATATCTATTTTGACGGGGACGTGAGAAGCCGGGACCATCAAGGCGGCTTTTATTCCCTTCATCCCCATTTTCACGGGCACGTAACCCTGGGGGGACCTAACCAGACGGCAAATCAGCCTCGAATACTTTTCAGTGCCGTAACCTATGTAGGGGACGACCCGTGGGGTCCAGTGGAGGCTTTCTGTGATGTCCGTAGAAAGGTCGACCCAGATTTGAAAAGCCGTGGTAACAGCGAGCCTGGCAGCCCTGACGGGGAGGTTTTTCTTATAAGGTATTTCATCTGGGGAAGGCGCATCCACAAAGCTCTTAGAACGCCTGAAAAGGCGCCTGCGCGGGCTGTAGGCGGCCTGGGCCTGTGCATAAGCCGCTTCTTCGCTCGACATGTAGGGGTTCAATGAAGCCGCCCCCGCCCCTTCTGTGGGGGTATATTCAAAATCTTCTAAACTGCTCATCCTTTATTTCTGTTTAAAGCGCCAGAGGGGGGGGTTGCCCCTGCTGCCCCCGGCTGTGCGAGGAAATTCTTTTCATTCCCGCTTTACACACTTGTCAAGTTTACCTTTTAAAGACAAATCAGCTCGCAATCTTGTCGGGGGAATGAAAAATTTATCCCCATGAAAGGAGTCTAAGTGTTACAGTTCAGGTATGAATAAAGAAGACTCAAATCCAGATATTTTGACCTGTATAGCGAACCTATCGAATGACGAAGTGTTCACGCCGCCGGAGGTGGCCGACCAAATGCTGGACCTGCTCCCCCGGGAGCTTTTCTCAAATCCTGACGCCACCTTCCTGGATCCCTGCTGCAAGACAGGGGTGTTTTTGCGTGAGATTGCAAAGAGGCTCTTAAACGGGCTGAAAGAGATCTACCCCAATCTCCAAGAGAGGGCCGACCACATCTACAGAAAGCAGCTCTTCGGGATTGCAATAAGCCCCCTCACGGCCGAGCTGAGCAGGAGGACTCTTTACTGCGCCAAAGACGCCAGCGGGAAGTACTCCATAGTGCACTTCGAGAGGCCCGAGGGCAACATTCTTTACCCTGAAGTTTCGCATTCCTTTGGAAAAGACGGAAAGTGCCGATTCTGCCCAGCAAAAGAAAAGAAGGAGTTCTGCGATCCCGCCTATCCTTTCATAGAGACAAGCGATCCCGAAAGATTTTTCAATATGACGTTTGACGTAGTTATAGGAAACCCGCCTTACCAAATGAATGACGGTGGAAACAAGGCAGGCGCTTCCCCTTTGTACGATAAATTTGTAGAAAATGCCAAAAAGCTGGATCCCAAATATCTCGCCATGATAATTCCTGCCAAGTGGTACGCCGGCGGCAAGGGGCTCGAAGGCTTCAGGGCCGAAATGCTGAAAGACGGCCACATCTCGAAGATTATCGACTTTCCCAATGCCAAAGACATCTTCCCGGACATCAGCCTCGGGGGAGGGGCGTGCATATTCCTCAGAGAGAGAGAGAGAGTCACGTTGCCACTTTGTCAGCGTGAATGGTGAGCAAAGAAGCGAAAGCGAAAGGGACCTTTCAAAATACCCAATCCTCATCAGATACAATGAAGCCCTCTCGATAATCGAGAAAATTCAAGAGTCTTCTGTAAAGTTTCTACCCTCCATAATCTCATCCAGAAATCCCTTCGGACTGCCTTCAAATTTCCGGGGAGAGGAAGCCAAACCGGAAGATGCCGCCAAAGTCTTCACCAGCAGCGGGGCGGGATGGATAAAAAGGGAAAATGTGCGCGAACACAGAACCCTGGCGTCAAAGTGGAAAGTGGGGCTGTCAAAAATCATATCCGAGCATGCGCTCGAACCTGGGAAAGACGGCAAATACCATATACTTACCGGAAGCTTGAAAATCCTGAGCCCTTGGGAAGTGTGTACAGACAGCTACATTGTGGCCGGAGGTTTTAATAAAAGCGAGGAAGCCTGCGCCCTCTTAAAGTACCTTAAAACAAGGTTTGCCAGGTTCCTTGTCCTCCAATCAATTTCCAGCATTCATTTAACCCGATCCTCCTTCCAGTTTGTGCCCATGCAGGACTTCTCTCCCTCCTCCGACATCCCCTGGCAAAAGCCTCTGGAGGAAGTAGAAGAAGCCCTCTGCAAAAAGTACGGGCTGAGCGCCAAAGAGACGGAATTTATCAACAGCCTCATAAGGGAGTGGTAGAAATGGCAAAGGCAGAGGGATACACGCTATATGCGTACAAGAGCAGAAATCCCAACTACTCCAATTGGATCAAAGTAGGGCAGGTGGAGAAGCCCAATGCTATTAGAGAACAAATTGAAGAGAGGACCGGAAGCAGCTCAAAGGTCGGAAGTTCTTATGTAGGGCAGCCAGATCCTGAAGGGCCCGTAGATCTGCTCTGGTGGAACAACGGAGAAAAAACCGACGGAACGCCTTTCCAGGATTACGAGGTGCGCAGATGGCTTGAAAGGCATAATTTCAAGATAGTGCATGAATGGGTTGAATGCGCCCTGGATGACGTCCTTGCGGCCTACGAGGCCGTGAGAACAGGCAGAGAAAACGAAGAAAAGCGCACGGAAAGCTTCCCTATGCGCCCCGAGCAAAAAGAGTGCGTGGAAAAAACATCCTCCTACTTCCGCAGGCACGAGGAAAAGTACCCCGGAAAAAAGGCGGAGTTCCTCTGGAATGCCAAAATGAGGTTCGGCAAGACCTTTACGACCTATGAGCTTTCAAAATCCATGGGATTCAAAAAGGTACTTGTCCTAACCTTCAAGCCCGCGGCCAAGGGAGCCTGGAGGGACGATCTTTTGCGCCATATCGACTTTGAGGGCTGGCAGTTCGTGAGCAAGGAAGACGGGGCGTGGACGCCTTTCGACCCCTCTCGCCCCTTCGTATGCTTTGGATCCCTCCAAGACTTTCTCGGCAAAAGAGACGGAGGGATAAAGGAGGAAAACAGGTGGGCCCACGAAGAGGACTGGGACATGGTCGTCTTGGACGAGTACCACTTCGGGGCGTGGAGGGAAAAGAGCAAACACCTGTTTTCCGATTCCGATCTCGAAGAAGATTTCTATGACGATGGGGTAAAGAGGCTAGAAAAAGGCGGGGAGAGCGACAAGGAGGCTATAGAAGAATTTTTGAACGCCTACCTGCCAATAAAGTCGGAGCGCTTCCTGTACCTTTCAGGAACTCCGTTCAGGATGCTGGAAAACGGGGAGTTTTTGGAAGACCAGATTTTCTCCTGGACTTACGAGGACGAGCAAGAGGCCAAAAGGGCGTGGAACGGTCCCGGGCCTAACCCCTATGCCCCACTTCCGGAAATGGAAATGTACACCTATGCGCTCCCTGAAGACATCGCCAAGATCGCCGACAAGGGCGAAGCCGGATTTGACTTAAACGAGTTCTTCAAGGCTGAAGGCCACGGGAAAAAGGCGCGTTTCATCTACCGGGAAGCCGTGCAGCAGTGGCTGGATCTTATAAGCGAAAAATTCACCGCCGAGCAGAAGGAAGCAATGGCGAAAAACAATACGGAAAGCCATCTTCCTTACTCGCCGGGGCTTTACCCTTCCCACTCCCTCTGGCTCCTTCCGGGCGTGGCTTCATGCGAAGCCATGGAAAACCTTCTAAAAGAGCCGCAAAACAAAAGCTTTTCCTCCAAATTCAAAATCGTCCTCTGCGCAGGTAAAGCGGTAGGAAATGGGATAGAGGCGAAAAAGCCCGTGATGGAAGCTGCAGGCTCCGACCCCGAAAAGACCTGCACCATAACCCTCTCCTGCGGGAAACTGACTACGGGCGTCACAATTCCCTTCTGGTCGGCGGTTTTGATGCTCCGAAGCTTGAAAAGCCCTGAGACCTACTTTCAGACTGCCTTCAGAGCTCAGAGCCCATGGGTAAAAGACGGCAAAATTCTCAAGGAAAAGTGCTTCATCTTCGATTTCTCCCCGATAAGGGTTCTCAAAGAGACTGCAGCCTATGTTGAAAGCCGCAGGAGCCGCGTAGACGAAAAGGAAGATACTCCCGAAAGAAAGCTCTCTAGCTATTTGAAGTGTTTGCCCATCTACTCCTCAGACCTTTCGTCCTTCGCCCTTGTAAAAATGAGCGCCAAAGACATCTTGGACTTCATCGCACTGCGGGAGACCGGGCCACTTTTGGCCAAAAAGTGGAAGGACGGCCGCCTTGTAAACGTCACAGACGACGTCCTGGAGCGCCTCTTAAATGACGGCGCCCTCATGGAGGCATTGTCCAAGGTTCCGGCCTACCGGAAGATCAAACCCCAGGCAGAAAAAGCGCTCGCTTCAAGCCGGGAGGCTGAAAAACTGGAGAAAAACAAAGGGGCAGCCGGAGAAAAGGAAGCCAAGGCAAAGAAAAGCGAGAGGAAGAAAGCCAAGGATGAAATCCGGGACAGGGTATTCCACCTCTTGGTACGTATTCCCGTATTTATGTACCTGACGGACGACCGGGAAAAGTGCGTTATGGAAGTCATACGCTCCATCGAGCCCGAGCTCTTCGAAGATGTCACCGGAATAACCGTGGATAATTTCAACGAATGCATAAACGTGGGCCTCTTGAACAGCGACCTTATGAATGATGCGGTATGGGCGTTTAGAGACTTTGAAGATAAGAGCCTAGAATACTCCGGCATAGACAGGCATAGGGGCGAAAAGAAGGGCGGCTGGGACATTTCAGAGCGCAGATAAGCTAAAACCCCAACATCCTAGGCGCCGCCTTCTCCTCCCCGGAGTGGGACGGGCAGGCGCTTCTTCTACCTTAGAGGCTTTGCTGGGGGACCTTTTCTGCAGGAGAGGATCCGCCCCTGCCGTTATGTTTCGGCTTTATTAACCCCTTCCCAAAAGGCGCCGCGGCCTTCCCTTTAAAGTCTTTAGACCGGCAAGGGGAGTTTTTGGAGTTTTGCCTACGGGCAGGCAAGCTTTCCCCTTTGCAGCCGCCCCCGTTCGGAGAACTTTCAAGGCCTCTGAGCTGCCCGCCTTTCGCTGCAGAAAAGCCGGAGCCTTTCTTTGCAAGCTCGGCTCTTTCGCTTCGTTCAGCTCCCTGGGCCTCTGAAGGGGCGGCGCTCTCAATCTCTGATTCCCCTTCTGTCGGCAGGGAGTTTTTGACGGATGCCTTTACAACCGCCTCCCTATAGGCCTCTTCATGCCTTTCGGAGTCAGCCTCTTCCTTTTCAATTTCTCCCTCGTCTTCGTAAAAGGCAGGAATCGGCTCGCCGTTCGCGCACTTGTAGAGCGGGCTTTGTGCGTCTATCTCATAGCCTTTCAGCTCGCATCCGTGGGTGGTCCTGGAGACCTCGTACCCCCACGATTCCATGAGGCGGATAAGCCTCTTATGACCAAGCTTCGCCAGAGGGTTGTGGGTCTTTGAAAGGATCAACATTATCTGGCTTATCTTCACTACCCTGCGGCCCTTTGCAGGCTTCAAAAGCTCACCTAAGACCCCTTTGTCGGTCTCTTTTCTGAGCCATTCCCTGCGGGCCGGGTATCCTTCCCAGACAAAGTCTTCGATGGGCTTGGATCTCAGGCACTCGCATATCCACCTGGCACAATCTTTGAGGAGCGCTGGATCGGAAGTGTTTATCTTCCTGGCACCGTCGAAGCGCCTGCGGAACTCTATCACCCTGAGCTTCCTAGTCAGCCCCGCATCCGACATGTCTTCAAAGACGGGGAGGCTGTTTGTAAGGGCCATGGTATTGTAGGGGATGGAAAAACGTATCGCCTCCCTGGCGTTCTTAACGTCGCTGCTCTTGCGGTCCTTGCTTATAAAGTTCTTCGCGCCTTCGTTTGAAAGCACGCTCTTATTCCCCAGCTCGTGCATCACTCCCAGGTACCCGTCCCTGGCCTGGCCTAAAGCGAACCTCGGCCTGTCTTTGGACAAAAGGTCTTTGCTGGGAAGTGCTACCCGGTCTTCTCCAAGGGTGCGAGAAAGGATGTCAGCCAGCGTGGACTTCCCGTTGCTCCCCCTCCCCACGCATATCAGGAACTGCTCGCTCTGGCTTCCCTCCAAAAGGCTGGATCTCACAAAGTCCGCGAGGATCAGCTGTTCGGGAGAAATGCCCGTGTCAGGATCTGCGGGGAGGACCGAGTCAAGAAACCTTCTAAAGGGGCCCGAACACTTTTCCTCGGTGTACCCGAAGGCCAGGGGATCTACCAGATACTCCCCTTCCTCCAGGGGGGTAAATCCTGAAACTGCGCAGAAAGATCCGTCCTTCAGCACCGCCTTCCCGGGCTCCCTCTTTATGAGGCCTTCGTCGTTGAGGATGTGGATGGGGAAATTGACGGAGGCGTTGCGAAGCATCGCCTACTGGAGCTCGGGGGAGTATTCGGGGCTCCTGCAAAGATTAGTCCTCCTGTCGAGGTACGCCTCCTTCGAGCACCTCTGGGCCGTCCCGCAGTTTTTTCCTTCCAAGGGGCGCAAAAGATAGAGGGATCCCACTTCACCTTCCAGAAGCCTGCAGTCCTTCTTGAACTCTCTGCAGAGCCTTTCCCCTATTTCTTCATATGCCTCGGCCTTGGCAGACTTGTGGCCTCTAAAGCCATCCTTCTGCGGCGCGCCTTTGCCTGCAACCTGCTTTTTGCGGGCCGATTCAAAGCAGCTTTCAAGCTCGCTTTCAGGAAGCGTGCTCCCCTCTGTCATGACCTGGTAGAGCCGCTTCGCCTTCAGCTCGTCACCGTCGGCAGTTTCCAGGCACTTGTGCGCAATCTTGTAGGCGCTGCAGTTCCTGTTTCCTTCGCTGACCAGATCCAAGATGGGGCTGGAAACGGGGGAAGAGAGGGAGGAAGGGGCGTCCGGGAGGTCCTCGCAGTCCAAAGGCTCCCCGTCGTTTTCATACACCCAGTTTTCCGGGTCGTCGCATTCGAGGCCCTCGAAGAACATCCTCGCCCCGTCCTTTACCGCCATATCCACGTGGGCGGAAGGGGAATCGATGAGAGAAGACATATAGGCAATCATCTTTCGGGTAACGCTCAAATACCGGGACAGGTCCCTTATCTCCTCCTTGAGCACTACAAAGACGTGCGCCCCTTTGTACTGGGAAGCGTAAGCGAAGACCTTGTAGGGGAAAGAATCGAAAAGGCGCCCCATCCACTCCTTCCACTGTGAGGAAGAGAGGGCGGAGTCGTGGCTTTCAAGATCTATGTCGAACTGGAGGACTCCCGCGCTCTCGAAGTTCTCCTGCCGCCTGATCCCGCCCTTGAACTTGATGCCCGTCTGGGCCACCCCGAACTTGCCCAAGGCGTAGAAGGCGAGGTTGCGCCTGTTCAAGGGGACTGCGCGGTCAAAGCTGCAAATCGCCCCGTTTTTCTTACTGTTACTCTTTTGGCGCGCGATGTATAATGATGGCATAACCTCTCCTTTCGGAGGTTTGGGGGCTCCCTTCGGGGAGCCCGTTGTGGTTTTTATAACAGTATATAACATCCTCCGAATTTCGTCACATCTTCCAAATCCTTCGCACTTACCCTTTTCCTGCAGTTTCCCCTTTTAATGCATTTCTTTCCCCCAAAGAGAGAAGAAGGGGGATTTTGGATAGCGTAGCGATAGGGTAAACGATAGGGAAAAAGATACCCTTCAGGTGGGGCTGCCCCTTACTCTCTCTAGGCTTTGCTTCTTTTTCGTATCCTTAAACGATAGGGAAAGTCAGAAGTTAATGCATATATGCCCTCTTTGCTGGAGGGGAGTGGTGCGAGCGGGAGGCAAGGAGAACGGGGCGGGAGACAAACGGGGAAAGGCAGGGGAAGAAAAGAGGCGCAGTTTTTCCAAAGCTCGCTATCCTTTGCTTCATCAAATCCCCCTTCCCCCCTTACTCCCCCTAAGCAGCATTGGATGCCTTCAAGGTATCCTTTACCCTATCTTTTGCCCCCCTTAGGGCGCCCAAGGGCAGAGCGCTTGGGCGCTGCTACGGCTCCACTTCCACGCTTCCCCCAATGTCTTTCCACACTGCCCGCACGTCTTCCGGAAGGAACGCGGTACCGCCCAGGGGGACGTCCATCCCGTCGGGCCTGCAGGTGATGGGGAGGGTGCGCAGCTGGGAGACGAAGGCGGCCGAAACCGCCTCAGTGGCCCAGGCCCTCTCTTCGGCGTCCATCTTCGGGCTGAACCACCAGCTCCCGTCCCTCTTCTCGATGACGGGCCCGCTCTCTTCCAGCCAGGCTCTCAAAATTTCATTTGCAACCGACTCCACCGGGAGCCTCACTTCGTCGTCCAGGGCCTTCAAAACGTCCCCCACTTCCTTCTTTTCAAGATCCAGGAGGCGTACCGGGAAAAGGTAGACCTTGTCGGCGTGTGGCCTTATAAGCGCGGGGACGGCAAACCTTGAAAGGCTCATCGCCTCGTACACCGCCAAAAACCCCTCCTCAAAATCGGTCAGCCCCGCGTCGTACACCCTTGCCGCCCCGGCGTTGCCAGTGTGGTAAACTTCCATTTCCTCCCTCGTTTTTAGGCTCAATCAACTTGCAAGCCTTTATTTTCTGCCTTTTGGCATACAAAGAGCTCTGCGGCTTTCGCCCATTCGGATTACAAAAAAGGCGCGGCCTTTTTGCCGCGCCCCCAGGATTTCAAAGCGAAATCAGATGGAGATGATTCCGACGCAGGTCAGAATTATGGAGATGATTCCGGCGCACCATACCAAAGCCATCACGATCCACTCCCAGGGCCCTATGCGGTGCCCGGCCTTGCGGGCCGCGGGGACGTAGAAGAAGAACCCTATTGCGATGCCTATGCACAAAAGCAGGAGGTCTTGCCAGCCGGCTACGAAGACCGCGAACACCTCAAAGGCGGTGCAGACAATCCCTACTATGAACTGCCAGGCTTCCTTGCGCTGGACCGAAAGGACCATCTGGTAGATCCCGGCGAACATGTAGGTTATGAGCACTGCCACGGTGCACATCTGCGAAGCGAAAGTGTAGGCTTCGGAGAGGAAGGGCAGGCAGAGAATGAAGATGGTCTGCAGGATGGTGGCAATGAGGAGGGAAGTGACGTACGAGTCCTTCCTCTTCTTGCCGGGCTTGCCCCAGAAGGGGGCGATGGTCTTCTCGGAGTTGGCCATGAGGGCGGTGGTTTCGGCAGGAAGTATGGTCCAAGACAGCCAGCAAGCCAGGATGGAGATGATGATGCCGATGGTCAGCACCCAGTAGCCCCAGGCGCCCACGGTGTTGCTCATTATGGCGGAAAGCACGGTGCCGTCGGTGCCGTTGTTGGACCAGTTGGCGATGACGCCCTGGGGGAACACGGCGTAGGGAAGGATGGAGCACCAGACGTAGACGATGGCCAAAATCAGGAGGCCCCAAAGGGTGGCGTTGCCGGCGGCCCTGTTGGACTTGGCCCTCTTGGAGAGGACGGAAGCGCCCTCAATGCCAACGAACACGAACATGATGTTGACAATGGAGCCCTGCATCTGCGTCCACACGCTGCTGGGGGCTACGCCGTGGGAAATGTTAGCGGCGAGGTTGCCCCAGAAGTCCTGGGTGAAGCAGCCGGCCTTGACGCTGGCGGCCAGGACGATCATGGCAATTACAATCGGGATGAGCTTGCAGATGGTGCCGATGGTGTTGATGAGGGTGGCGCCCTTCATGCCTGCCATGACGATGAAGGTCAGGCACCACAACACGCAGGCGGCCACTATGACGCTGGGCCAGTTGGAGCCGTTGCCGAACACGGGCCAGAAGGAGCCCACGATTGCCATAAGCAGGGTGGCGAAGGCCACGTTGCCGATCCAGGAGCTGAGCCAGTAGCCCCATCCGGAGATGAAGCCGCCCAGCCAGCCGCAGCCGGCTTTCCCGTAGCTGAAGATGCCGGCGTCAAGATCCGGCCTCTTCCTGAGGAGGTTGTTTAAAGTGAGGACCAGGGCGGTGACGCCCACCAGGCATATGACCCATCCCCAGATGGTCGGGCCCGCCGAAGAGACGGCGGCCAGCTGGCCGGGGAGGTTGAAGATGCCGGCTCCCACGCAGGCGCTGACTACCAGGCCGATCAGGGCCAGGACTCCCAGCTTCTTTTCTGTAGAACCTTGTTGATCTTCCATGATCACAGCTTTCCCAGAGACAACCATCCCAAGCTAAAACGAAAAGACCCTCGAGATAATCATCTCAGGCTAAAAAACAAATACAGGCAACAATGCCATACAATGACATGGAAATTTTAGATCAAAATTCAACAAACTTAAAATTTCCTAAAAATTTCACTCAGTTAAGGAATAGGAACCAGCTCTTGACGTGGAAGTAGAGCCTGGGAACCTGATTGAAAATGTCTCCACTGCCGGCGTTTACGAAGCAGGCGAAGAAGTGGAAGAGGAGGGAGTAGAGGAGGGCGGAGAAGAGCAAGAGCCTCAAAAGGTAGCCCCACTGGGAGTACTTCGGGTTGGAGGAAGACATGGACAAGACGACCAGGGAGCTGCAGGCGAAAATCAGGGCCAGGGGCGCCCCGAAGTCTGAAACATAATGTTGCATGAGCCCGGCTAGGTAGGAATCTGCCAGAACCGCCAGTATGGTCCAAAGGAGGGTAAAGCCCATGAATGACACCATCTCCCTGCGGGCGGAAAACGCCCCATAGCCTTTGTCTTTCAGCACGGAGACGGTGTCGGCCTTGCGGCGCCGGGAAAAAGCCCAAGGGGCGAGGAAGGCGAAGGAGAATCCCGGGGCCAGGGCCGAAAAGAGCCCCCCGATCCAAGGCCCCTCCCACTGCCAGACTTGGAGGTCCGGCAACGGCTCCATGACGAAGGGGAAGGCCGCCTGGAGGCTGGCGGGCTCGAAGAGGTAGTAGTACACGATGGAGAGCGTCCCCATCTTGGGCCACTTTTCCCGAGTGACGTCGAAAGTTGTGAGCTGGTAGTCGTTGCCGAAATTAAAGGGGCTGCCGAACCTGGCGTGGTTGTAGGCAAAGAGGAGCGGGAAGACGATGAAATAGGGGAGGCAGATGAAAATCGAGGGAAGGATCGACTTTTTGCTGAAAAGCGACCTGTCTTTAAAAACGCTCCTCCAGAACACGGCCACGGCGAGTATGGAAGCTATCTCAAACTGCGGGCGGGACCCCAGGTTTGCGGCCATGAAGAGCGACCCGAAAAAGGCCCACCAGGAGTTTACGTGGGGCATCCCCTTCTTCTCCCTTTTCGACATCTCCCAGCACCACAGCCCGAAGAAGGTGAAAAAGATCGAACAGGTGATGGGCACGGCGTAAGTGTCGGCCTGAAATACCTCAAAGAAGAGGCCGCACCCTATGACCGAGATCCATTCCACCAGGAGGCAGGACGCCGGGCTGCAGTCTTTGAGGTGGGATCTGGCGGCCTTAAAGATCAAAAGGGTTAGCGAAAAGATGTCAAGCAGAGCGAAGAGCAAGACTGCGGCAGGGGTGGGGAGGCTCTTGCCCCCGGTGATGAGGGAATAAGGTATGAAAAGGAGGAGGGCCGGTATCACTCCGAAGTAGCAGTAGTATTTGCCCTTAAAAAAGGCGCAGTCCCAAAATATGGGCCCTCCCCCAGTTATTTTCGCCCTGGCGGCGGGCTCATACGGGTTCTTCAGCGCCAAAAGGTGCGGGTTGACGGGAAGGTCCAGCCACACCCTCCCGTGGAGGAGGGACTTTGCCAGCTCATCGTAGAGTTCGTAGGGCGCCCCGCCCGCATCCCCCACGTATATCCTTCGCGCCTCGAAAATGTACCAGATCCCTGCGTAAAAAGCCATGAGGAGAAGGGTGGAAAGGATGATGAGGGAGATCTGGAAGGAAGACTTCAGGCTCAACCCCATTTTGTAGAGGGGGGAGGCGGGGCCCAGGAACACGGCTAGGATTACGACAAGGAGCATGAGCAGGATCCTGAGCGGGCTCGCGTCGAACGGCACTCTGGGATTTATCACTGCCCCATAAAATGCGAAAGGCTTTCCTACATCCGTCCTAACCTGCACCAGAATGCGCTTGTAGGTTCCGGAGGCGTTTATATAAAGGGAACCGGGACAGGATGGGTTTAAAAGCTGCCAGTAATTGGAAGGGTGCGCTTCGTCGGATCCCGGGAGGAAGCTTTCCACTCTAAACTGCATCCCATTTCCATCCTTCGCCCCCGGAGCCCCTATAAGCTGCACGTATTTTATGGGGTGGGAAGAGGAGAGGTCTATCGAGACTTGTGGTGCGGCCGCATTCCAGCCTGCCGCCCCGGCGTCTTTTTTGGAGTCCATGACGAGCCCCTGGGTGTTGGAGGAAGAAAGGACTTCAAAAGAGGGAGACGCGGAAAGGGTCTGCCAGAAGGGGAGATTGAAAAGAAAGACCTCGAGCAGAGTCGAAAGGATTAGGCAAAACAGCAGGAACTTCCACCTCCGCTTTGCAAAAGCCTTCCACTGGGCCAGGCCGTCAAAGTCCAGGCTAAGGCGCCTGCGCCTTGGCAAAGCGGGTGCTCCTTTGCCCTTCTTTTTCGCCTTCAGAATCAAAACCAAAGCCACGCGCCCTTCAAAGAAAACTGTCGAACTGCATTCTCTATAAGTTTACAAACCTCCCCTTTCCCCCTCTCCTCGAGCCATAAGGGGCAGGGACTAGAATGTATATAAACCGCGCCCCGAAGGGGCTCAAAAAGTTGAAAGGAGCGGAAATGGCTACATGCGTTTTTAACAAGGCGGCATTTGAAAAAGCCATATCTGAAAACAAGTTGGTCCTCGTGGACTTCTGGGCCACCTGGTGCCCGCCCTGCCGCGCCTTCGGACCCATCTATGAGAAGGCCTCAGAAGAGCACTCCGACATAGTCTTCGGAAAAGTGGACGTCGACAACAACCAGGATCTGGCGGCCCAGTTCTCCATCCAGGCTATTCCGACCCTCATGATCGTGAAGGATGGCAAGGTCATATACCAGAAGGCCGGCGCCCTCAACGCAGAGCAGCTTGAAGAGAAGATAGCGGAAGCGCTCAAGTAATCCGTCAAGGCTGAAGGGAGGACGATGGCGAGTCACCGAGGGGGCAAAGGATCATTCTTGGGCCCAAAGGCGGCAGCCATCGCCCTTTCCATATTGGCGGCCGTGTGCCTTTTGGTATGGGGGGGCCTGGCCATGGACGGGCTCTACTCCAAAAACAAGGCGGCCGCGTCTTCCCTCATCCCCGCCCCCTCGGAAGCGGAGGAAGATTCGTATCTGACCGAGGGGGCAGGAGGGGCAGAGCCCGGGACGAGCTACATAAAAGTCGTCATCAACGGCCAGTCCAGGTTCGTGTTCGGGATGCACTTTACCGACGTAAAGTCTGTACTACAACAGGGAAACATCACCCTTCAGGCAGGAGACACGGTATCTCCTTCGCTAAGCACGCCGGTAAACGAGAACACCGTAATCACCATAGACAACCCCAACTCACAGGTCACCACCCAAGACAGCCCTATTGCCTACAACGTCATCACTAAAAACGATCCCTCCATGGAAGTGGGGACGGAAAAGGTTCAGACGGAAGGCAAGAACGGGGTGATGCAGACCACAAAGCTTGTCAGATATACGGGTTCCAAGGTCGCCTTTTCAAACACCATAGTCTCTTTCGTTAAGACTGCGCCCACAAATGAAGTAATCCTAATAGGCACAAAGCCGGTGCCGGGAACTTCTGAAAATAACTCGCAGTCTTCTTCTTCCTCCTCTTCGGCGACCTCTTCCTCATCCCAGAGCCAGCAGGCATCCTCCGCCTCTTCTATCGGCACAACCCAGGCCGTTGGAAATCCGCAAAAGATAGCCGAACAAATGCTTGAAGAGCACGGCTGGGGAAGCGAGCAATTCACTTGCCTTGTGGAACTGTGGCAAAAGGAGTCAGGGTGGGACGTCACGGCTGAAAACCCCTCGGGGGCCTACGGCATCCCGCAAGCCCTCCCGGGATCAAAAATGGGTCCGGGCTGGCAGACAAGCGCCACGGTACAGATCTCTTGGGGGCTTGAATACATATCCACCCGCTACGGGACTCCCTGCGGGGCTTGGGCTCATGAAGTGGCAGACAACTGGTACTGAGAGCCTTTTGGGCATAGGCCTTACATTGTCCTAATTTTGACGATCTGCTGTTGGAAGTAATCGAAACGGGAAAAGAAAAGCGATCCTAATCGGAGCAACTCTGGTTAAAAATACTACGCATTAAGATTAGGCGCTGCGGTGTAATTTGCTAAAGAATGCCTTTCTCCGGAAGCCCGCGCAACCCTAACTGCGGTCAGGCATTCTCGGTTAGGATTTTACTCCTGCTTGCCTGCAGGGCCGTTTGTAAAACCCTGGGCGAACAAGCCTCCTTTATTGCTTCTTAGTTGCAGCCTGTTTTGGCGCAGAAGCGGAGGAAGAGCTTGAAGAAGATCCGGACTTGGGCCCTTCAAGATTGCCCTGGCTGGGTCCGGCCATGGTTTGGTTGTAAGAATCCGCCCCGCATCCCGCTTCAGGCGTCGGAGTGCAAGCTGCAGATCCTGAAGTCGTCCCCGACTGGTTGGAGTGCGTAGAAGCGGCGGAGGAACTCTGCTGAGCCTCTTTTTGCTGCTGCTGCTTTAGGCTCTGAAGCTTTTGCTGCTCGTACTATTGGGCGCTGGCCGTGACCTTCTCTATCGCTTCCTGGAGGGAAGTTTGGGCAAAGGTCATCTGTGAAACCGTAGAAGAAGTGTCCTGCTCCACGCTTTCAGCCTGGGAGAGCGCCTTTTGCAGGGCCGTTATGGTAGAGGGATCAGACACAGCCCCATCGTTTTGGGCTAGGGCCTGCTTGCCCGAGGTTATAGCCTGGGCAAGGGACGCCTTGGCCTTCTTGAGCGCGGCCTCCGCCTGGGAGCTTTTCAGAGCCTGAATGTCGGTCTGGGTCTTGGAAATCAGGGTGTTTATCTGGCTGACGGCCTGGTTCATGGCCTGCGCGTTGGAATTGAGCAAGGCCGCCGAGGCTGAAGCGGGGCAAGATACGGCCACGGGCAAAGTAGTGTCGACGTCAGACTGGAGAGCGGAGACAAGGTCCCCGCCTGTCTGGGAATAAACCATGGAGTCGAGCTCCGCCTGCGCTGAAGCTATCACTTGCTTGGCGTTATCGGAGGCATTGGTGAGCTGGGTTTGGATCTGCTGGCAAGTCTCAAGAGCCCTCTGCCTCCTGTTGGTGCTCCACCACCACCATCCCCCAAACCCCAGGCAGATGAGAACGGCCAGAATTATTATGAGCGCTATCCAGCCGCCTTTGCCCTTTTTGCCCTTCTTCTTTTTCTTCTTGGGGGCTTCATATGCATCCTGGCCGTAAACCTGGCCGGTAGGGATGGAGGGAGGGGGAGTGAATGGGGCCTGGGTCGTGGCGGGAAAGGCCTCTGAAAAGTCATAGGTGCCCGTCCCCGCGTCGTCGTACTCTTCGTCCCCGTCGTAATCCACATACCCGAAGTCCTCGGGGGTGGCCCGGGTCTCGGCCTTGCCGTACCCATCATCCTCCCCCGCTACGGGGCTTAGGTACATGGTGGTTTCCGCAGGGCTCTCGGATCCCGCAGGGGAAGGAGAAATGACCCTGGTCTCTTCCAAATCCTGGGCCCGGCCCACGGGCCTCATGCTCAGCCTTGTTGGCGCGTCATTGTCCGAAGGCCGCGCCGGAGGCATCACCTGAGTCTCTTGGACAGGGGAGATAACTTGGGTTTCTTCTTCGCTTCTCGAGGGAAGGGGGACTTTGCCTTTGCCAGGCTGGTTGGGGTCCGGAGGTGTTGGAGGAATTACTTGCGTTTCTTCATCGTCGCCGCTGCTTTTCATAGATCGGAATCCTCCAAAATTGCTCTCTCGGATTGCAATTCAACCAATATGCAAAATAATAGAAAAAAATGACAATTTTGACAAAACCCCATAAAAAAAGTGCCCCCGCAGGGACTCGAACCCTGGACACGCGGATTAAGAGTCCGCTGCTCTAGCCAACTGAGCTACGAAGGCGACACCTCAGATTGTAGCACAACCTTTTTCCTTTACACAACCCTGGGGAGAAACGCCGTAGGTGCTAAAGTGGCCCGCACGTTTGCCACCTTGGATCCGGTGTTTAACGAGATCTTCCTCACGGTAACGGTGCGCCGGGAAAACTTCTCAAAGTCGTCGTCTGTAAGGGAGGAAGGGGACTTTACCATGTTGAGCGCAAAGCCGTCTAGGTCGAACCCTTCGGCTTTAGCCTGGGCGAGGGCCGAAAGATAGGAAGCTTTGAAAGCCCGGGTAAAGCGCACGCGCCCCGGGGAAACCCCGTAAAAGGCCGAACTGACGTAGGAACGTCTGGAAAGGAGGGGGAGCGATCCCCTGTAGGGCTTCTTGGCTGCAGGGCGCGAGCCCTCCAGGCGGCCGAGAAGAGCTTTGCCAAGGGCCAAAAGCTCCTTTTCCCCGTCTTTTGCAGGGTTTAGCGCCAAAGCTCCGGGGATGGGCGCCTTTCGGCTTTGCCCTTCAAACACGTTGAGAATGGGTACGGGCGTGACTCCGAGGCGCCTTATGCACTTTAAGCCCGCAGCATATCTCCACCCCAGGGGCCCTTCCACGCTCTCCCTCCTGGCCACGGCCGCGACCGCTGAGGGGAAGGCAGAGGCGCGTTTGGAAGCGACCTCAAGGTACTTTTGCATTCCCATATCAAATCCGTAGCCCGCCTCCATAAGGACGAAGTCGTACTTGGAAAGGGCCAAATCCAGCGCGGAAAGGCCGGGTATCCCCAAAGAGACGTTTGCAAAGGGGCCGCAGTACATCAGCACGGGAGAACCCCGCAGGGTGGAAAGAAAGGAGATCCGGCATGCAGGACCCAAGACCGGCCATGCAGATTCCAAGGGAAGGTCCTTCCCGCTTATAAACTTTTCTCCCAATTTCCCGGCCGTAATACCTTTAATGGACCCTTCCAGCTCGCTTCGGCTGCGAGAGAGCACCCTTATCTGCTCCAGCTCTCCCGTAGGGGTCAAGACAAAGGACTCTTTGATCCCCCCGGCTTCGACCTTCCTCAGATACTTCGTGGGAACGTCCGATGCGCGGGGGAGGAGCACCTCCCCTTCTCCGGCCAGCTCCTTTTCCGCAAAGCCCACCAGGAGGTTCTGGTAGGCCCCTACCCGGAGCATCTCCCCCTGAAGCCCAAAATTGGCCTCCATGGCCTCTTTAAGGCCGGAGGCGCCGACTCCGCTGGCGCCCCCTTTGGCGCCTGCCGCGCTGATCCCCATGCTGGGCTGCCTGAGGACTGCGCAGGCCGAAGCCCCGGCAAGCCTCAGGGCGTCGAGGAGCGCCAGGGTGCAGCTGGTCTTCCCCTCTCCCTTGGAAGCGGCTGCAGGCGGGGCGGCGGTGACTAGGACGAGGCGCCCCCTCTTTTCCGGATGCGCCTCAAAAGCGCTTTGGGTCGAAACGGCCAAAACGGCCCCCCTTTCAGTTAAAAAAACTGCACCGGAAGGGCGCTCCCGGTGCAGTTCAAGCCTATTTCCTTACAGGGTCTAGTTGTCGGAGAGGTAGAAGGAGTTGTTCATCTGCATGCTGGCAGAGTAAATGACCTTCTGCAGCAGCTCGTCAGTCTTTTCCTTGATCTGGGCGCAGAGCTTTTCGTTCGCGTCCTCCAGAATCTGATGGACTTCCTTGTCGTCCATTCCTGCCCCCTTGAGGCCCTTCTCCTCAATCAAGGCGTCGGTGTGCATGACGTCGTTGTGCCCGATGGCGAGGGTGTCGAGCTGGTAGTTGCTCAGATCCATCTCCATGGAGCTGAAGTGCGCGTCGGCCATGCAGGCGATGAGCCTGTCCTGCCAGTAGAGGTAGTTGGTGTCGACCTTGGCCCTAGCGCCTTCGATGTAGTCTACGCTCTTGTCGATGTTGGTATAGATCGGCAGGAGGGTGGCGTAGGGAATGGAGCCGTAGGCGACCCACTGGATGGCCCTATAGCTTTCGCCGGCATAGGGCCTTATCTGCAGCACGGACAGCTCGCTCGTGCGGTTGATTCCAATCGGCCTGTAGAGCTTGCGGGAGGTCTTGTCCCCCTTGGGCCCGTAGGGATCGTAGATGGTGGACTGGTAATGCCCGGCCATGCAGTAGTGCACGTCCTCTATGGAAATCTTCCTCTCGGGGCTCCTGGACCAGGGGATGTCGTCAGACTCGGGGGTGTGGAGCGCCTGGGGATTGTCCCAATCCTCATCGTAGGGGTTGAGGTACCTCTGCATGAACCAGGCCCTGGGGGTGTTGTAGACGTGGTCGAGGTCGGAGCGGGATCCGAACACGTCCCTGGGGTTGAAGTGGTCCTGGTCGCCGTCGATGTTGGTGTTGAGGTGGTTGTCGCGGATGAACTCGCGCAGATCCTCGGAGCACATGTAGTTCTTCTTGTCGCCCATGGCGTCGATGAGGTCGAGCTCGTCAATCCCGAGCTGGTTGGGCATGGTCACGTAGCAGTCGTCGGGGACCCTCTTGGCGATCCAGTGGTGGCCGCCCACAGTCTCGAGCCACCATATTTCATCCCCATCGCAGAACCCTATGGCGTTGGGCTCATAGGTGCCATACTTCTCCAAAAGCGAGCCCAGCCTGAGCGCGCCCTCGCGGGCGGTCTTCACATAGGGCAGGACTATGGTGACGAGGTCTTCTTCTCCGATGCCCCCGGGGACTTCGGGAACGTATCCGGCTTCTCCGGGCTTGCCCTTGGCGGGCTGGAGGGCGATGTAGGGATCGGCCCCAAGCACCCTGGAGTTGGTGGTAATGGTTTCAGTGGCGGTCATGGCCACATTGGCCGCGTTGATTCCGGCTTCGCCCCACACGCCGTCCTGCCTGACGGAGTCTGGCACGCAGGTGTAGCGGATGGGGTCATCGGGGAGCTCGAGCTCGACGTGGCTGCATACGGACTTGTAGTGCCTGGGCTGGTCTTCAGGCTGCACGACGACAAACTTCTTGACGTTGAACATCCCGTTGGGGGTGTCCTCGTTCCTGGCCATAATCGTGGAACCGTCGTAGCTGGCGTTTTTACCTACGAGGAGTGTAGTGCATGGCATATTTTTGTCCTCTTTTCTAGAACTCATAAACCATTATCAGCTCTTTTACAAGAGAATAACAGTTATCTGTGTGTTTTTTCTGCGTAAGCGATTTGGGAGGAAAGGTCTTCGGGGCAAAGGTCGGCCGAAGCGAAGACGGGGCTCTGCGGAAGGGAGAAAGTGACCCTGGGGCAGAAGGCGATCTCGACTTTCGCCCCTTCGGGGGAGGCGGAAAGGATGTGCCCCCCGAACGACCTGTCGCGGCTTATAAAGTGCAGGTGGAACCCGGCCACCGAGGGGCCTTCGAAGGCCTTGGGGGTCCAAAACCCCACCACGTCCCCTTCAGCCCCTTCGAACTGGCACACTTTCTGCTCGTCTACCGCCTCTTTCATGGGGCCCCAGGGCTTCTCGCGCTTCGAGACGGTGCGAGTCACGACCTTTTTAAACCTACCCTTCACATGCACGGCGCAGGGGTAGTTTTTGCCGGGGAGGGAAGAGAGCACTTTCCCTTCCAACTCGTCCCCTTCCTCCAGATCCAAAAAGATCGAGGGGGAAAAGTCGGCCACCGCCGCAAATGGGGACTTTTCGTCCATCCCGGCTTCCCGGGCCTTCCCGTCGCTCGTCATCTTATAGGCCTTGCCCTCCAGGATGGCCATTTCTCCGTCCAGGCCCTCGAAGGTCCCAAGCCCAAGGTCCCCTTTCTCGAGGAGCTCTCCTACAGTCATCTTCCCTTCAAAGTCCCCCGCCAAAAGCGCGCTCATGAGGGAGTTTTGGAAGAGCGCGCAGGCAATCAGCCCTTCCATCCCTACTCCGCCAGATCCGCGATGTTGGCGCTGTAGTTCACGGGGACGTCTATTACGACGGGCCTGTCGGCGTCCAAGGACCCCTTTACCAGGTCCTTGAGCTCGGAAGCGCTGTTTGCCACATACCCCAGGGCTCCGAAGGATTTGGCGAACTCGGGAATGTCTACGGCTCCGAGGTTTACCCCGCTCCTCCTCTGGTACTTCATCTCTTCCTGGAAGCCCACCATGTCGTAGCTCCCGTCGTCGAAGACCACGTGCACGAAGCGGGCCCCTATGCGCACGGCCGTCTCTAGCTCGCAGGCGGAGAACAGGAACCCTCCGTCCCCCGACACCGACACTACGGGCTTCCTCCCGGACACGCTCGCGGCTATCGCCCAGGGAAGAGCTACCCCCAGGGTCTGCTGGCCGTTGGAGAAGAAGAGGTGGCCGGGAAGGTACGACCTAAAGTGCCTGGCCATATATATGTAGACGCTTCCCACGTCCGATATCACGGTGCCGCTGTCGGGGACGGCCGCCCTTATGGCCTCCACCGCCGCCACGGGGTCGACCCCTCCGGCTTTCCTGGGGCGCGGCTTTTCTTTGAGCTCGCCTGCGACCTTTTTGGCTTCTGAGACGGCGCCCGGGTGCGGCTTGTAGCCGGAAAGCATCGGGGCCAAGGCGAGGAGGCTCTTTTCTATGTCCCCTATGGCCTCGAGGTTGGGGGAGTAATCCTTGTCTACCTGGCAGGGAAGCTCGTCTATGTGTACGAGGTCCCTGTCCCTTTCTCCCGCATTCCAGAGCTTGGCGTCGTACTCGACCGGGTCGTAGCCTATAGTGACTACGCAGTCTGAACGCCTTAGCATCTCGTCTCCCGGCTGGTTTCCGAAGATCCCAACCCGGCCCATGTAGAGGGCCTCCAGGTCGTGGCTCACGGCCCCGGACCCTTGGAAGGTCTCTACCACCGGGATGGGGGCCTCGCGCAGGAGGACGTGCAGGGCTTCGACGGCCCTCTTCGAAGATCCCCTGCGCCCCACGAAGAATACCGGGAGCTTGGCGCGCCTGATTTTTTCCGCGGTTTCGTGCAGCGCCTCTTGGGGGGCCTGGGACCTCAGGGGGGGCATCAAAAGGGGCATGCCGCCCTCGGCCTCCTGGGAGAGGACGTCCTGGCAGAAGACCAGAGACTCCGCCCCTCGGGGGAAGATCAGGGACTGCCTGACGGCGTTGAAGAGGGCCTCCTGGATCTGGGAGGGGTCTATCACTTTCTCGGCACCCTTGGAGACGGATCTAAGCATCGCAAGGGAGTCGAAGGCCTGGTGGGTATGCTTCATCTGCATGTCCCTGGGCACGTCCCCGCACAGCGCTATCACGGGGTCCCCTTCGGTGTTGGCCGTCAAAAGCCCCGTGGCGAGGTTCGACGTTCCCGGGCCGGAGGTCGCGACCGCCACCCCCGGGGTGCCCGTCATGCGGCCTATGGCCTGGGCCATAAAGGCCGCGTTCTGCTCGTGGCGGCACACTACCGTCTGGATGGGAGAATCCGCCAGGGCGTCGAAGAGGGCGTCGATCTTGGCGCCGGGGATGCCGAAGACCCACTTCACTCCGGCCTTTTCAAGGCTCTTTACTACAAGCTCGCTTCCCTTCATCACGCCCTCCCCTTCAAGAGCGCCGAAGCCTGGGGCACTTCGGGCGTGCAGGAGGCATCTGGAGCGCTTCCTGCTTCGACCAGGCGGCAGAGGAGGTTTGAAAGCCAGAACCCTTCGGAAAGGTCGAGCTTCTCAGGAGTCGCCCAGACCCTCAGAAGGTAGAAGTGGGCCTTGTCGGGAGGGGTGGGGCCTATGTAGAGGGAGGACGCCGGGGAAGAGGCTTCCCCCACGAACCTCGAGGCCAAAGAGTTTCTCCCCTGGCAGGAGCCGGGAGCCAGAGAGGGCATCTTTCTGCTGAAGTCTTCCGGTATTAAGGCCTCCTTCGCCCCTTCGGCGAGGGGGATGTTGGCCGCGCACCAGTGGATCCAGGCGAAGCCCGCCACGGGAATGGAATCGGGGTCTGTGAGGGCAATGTGCAGGTAGCGCGATTGCGGCTCGATCCCTTCGACCTTGAAGGGGAAGGAAACCACGGCGTGCCCGTCTATCTTGTTTTGTTCGGGGGCGTACTTGGAGAAGGCGTCCGGGATCACTTCAAAATCGGTGAGAATACGCATATTCTCAGTATCCGTTTATTTTTCTAGAAACGCCACCGGAGCAGGAAGGCGCAGAAAAGCGACTCGAAGACGAGCTGTGGGGAAACGTTGGAGGAGATTTTGTCGAACGACCCCTTCACCTCTTCGGCGAGGGCCATGAGCCCCTCCCGGGAAAGCGCGGAAGAGAGGCGGGAAGCTGCGCCCCCGGCGGCCTCTGCTCCGTCTTTTTCCCTGAGCGCGCTGGAGCAGACGAGGAGGAGCGAGGAGAGGAGGGAGAAGCAGAAGGCCTTTTTGTCTTCCGCATCCTTGGCCAGGGCCCCTTCCTCCATTGCGATCTTTACCGCCCCGGACATGGACTTGGCCTGAAAGAGGCGGGAGAGGAGATCTTCTGCCAGGGCCGCGCTCTCTCCCTCCCCGCCGAATCCCGGGGAGATGAAGTAGCAGTGTGCCCTTGACTTTATTGCCGGAGGGACCCCCAAAAAAGACGGGGCGAACAGGATCCACGAGCTCCTCTTGGCAGGCTCTTCCAGGTCCTTCAAAAGGGCGTCCTGGGCGGCCTCGGAGAGGGAGGAGACATCCTCCACCACCGCCGCCCTTCGGGGGAGGAAGGCCGGGGCCTTGCGCATCAGTTCCACCGCCTCGCGCACCTGCGCCACGCTGGGGGCGGGGCTCTCCTCCACAAAGAGGAAGTCGGGGGAATCTAGGGGCGCCTGGCGCCCTTCAAGCAGGGAAAGCAGGCCTTTCGCGCACTCCCTTCTAGACTCCTTCCCTCCGCCCGCCACGAGGACGGGACAGGAAAAGTCCGGGAGGGATCCCAGCATCTTTTTCAGCTCCCCAGGCTCCACTTCCTCTTCACTTCCTCCCTTATCCTGCTCTCGACCTGTCTTTCCGTGCCCGAGGCGTCCACAATCTCGCGCCCTCCCCCGCGGCGGCGGTCTCGAGGAGGTTCAGCGCCTCGTCCCGCGACTGCTGGCGCGTCAGGCGCGCCGAGGCGAAGTAGGCCGGGGCGGAGGCCTCCGCGGCGCGCTCCTGCTCCGCCACGGTCTCCAGATACTGCTCGTTTGCGGCGGTCATCGCCTCGTCCTCCGCCCGGACCATGGCGCTGTCAGCCGTGCCCTGCCGGTTGTTGTAGGACCAGTTCAGGTAGACCGCGGCGCAGACGAAGAGCAGCACCGCCGCCATCACGATGTTCCGTTTCAGATTCTTCTTCACTTTCATATTGCCTCCCATATTTTCATTGAATTCTCACGGTTTTATGTGGTGTGGGCCGGGGGCTTGCCCCCGGCGCGCCACGCTCATCCGCATTTTTC
>JAFYIA010000012.1 GCA_017538865.1 Aeriscardovia sp.
ATCTGAGGAGTCCGTGGGCCCCCTGCAGGCTTTCCTTGGCGAGGGAGGAGGCCTCCTTTTTAAATCCCTCCCCCATGCCGTTCCTCTTCAGATGCTCCTCGATGATTTCCACCATGTTGACGTCCGGTATGAACTCGGAAATCGTGCCTTCGAGAGTGACGAGCGCCCTGGAGACGAGGATGAGGCTGGATGGGATTTCCAGGCCGTTTCGCTGCATGAGCTGGAGAAGGGAGAGGATGAACTCCCCCATATTGAGGTCCTGCAGATCGACCGTGGCGAAGTTGGAAACGATTATGTCGATATCGGAAAGGAGCGCCGACCGGTTGATGGAGGCCACGGTGGAGGGGGGGGAGAGCTTAAGAAGGCTCTCTTCTATGCTGGCCGAATCCTGCACGGCAAGGGCGAAGATTATGTCTTTCAGGATGCTGCGCGTGTGCGCGTTCAGCCTTCCCATGATGCCCATGTCTATGAGCACGATCTGCCCTCCCCGGATGATGATGTTGCCCGGGTGGGGGTCGGCGTGAAAGAATCCCTGGTCCAGGATCTGGGATGCGTAATTGTCGACGAGCTTGGTGCCTATTTCTTCCAGGCTGTAGCCTTCTGATTTCAGTTCGGAAGTGTGGGCGAGGGGGATGCCCTGGATGTAGTCCATGACCACGACTTTGTGCGTACACAGCTCCATGTAGACTTTGGGGCAATCCATGTAGGCGAATTTGTTTGTAAACCGCCTAAACTCCTGGAGGTTCCTGGCCTCCACGAGAAAGTCCGTCTCCATCCTGAAGCTCGTCCAGATTTCCTCGACTACGCCCTTGAGATCGAAAAGCTGGCTGTCTTTACTAATTTTCATCGCAATCTTGACTACCGACCTTATTATCGCCACGTCCTGGGCCATCATTTCCCTCACGCCCGGCCGTTGCACCTTCACGGCCACGGACTCCCCGCCCACTAGCTTGGCGTAGTGGACCTGGGCCAGGGAGGCCGATCCCAAGGGCTTCCTGTCGATGAAGTCGAAGATTTCCGACAAGTTCCTGCCGTACTCGCGCTCGAGGGTGTCGAGCACGGTGCTGTAAGGCATGGGGTTGGCATGCGATCTCAAAGATGCGAGCGCCTCGCAATAGGCCTGTGGCAAGATCTCCGATCGCATGGAAAGGATCTGGCCCACCTTCACGAAGGTAGGGCCCAGGGCTTGGAGGATGAGGCAGAGCTTTTCAGGGGTCATCCCCCTCAGGGCGTTGTACTTCCTCAGAACCCCGATTATCTCCCCGATTCGCTTCAGCCTGCCGTTTTTTGGAGGCTTGTCGTAGGCGGAAACGGTCAGGTTTTCAAGCCTGTCGTAGATGTTTTCCTGCTTCAGGGACAATTTTTACTTGCCAGCCGGATCGCTTTCAGGAGCTGCGGAGCCTTTAGGAGCTGCGGAGGCTGCCGCGGCCGGAGCGTTGGAGGCTTCTGGTTCAGGGGCAGCGGCCGGCTCTTCGGACGAAAAGCCGCTCTCTTCTTTGTCAAGCTGGTCGGAAATTTCGACCACCTTTTTTACAAATTCCTTCCTCTGCTCTATGGTCATAGATCTCATGTACTTCAAAAGCACCCCGCCCCTGAGGTTTTCTGCCCCTTCCTGGACGCGGTGGGCGAGCTCGCTGTTGAGCTGGCGCCCCTCCTCTACCGTGATCTCCCCCTTGCTGACAAGCTTGTCGACCACGGCTTGGCCCTTGTCCGCGGCAGTGCTCATCGCCCCGAGGCCGGCCAAGAAGATCTTTTTGGCGTCAGATCCCAGATCTTCAAAAATTCCCATCTTTCTCCTTCTGAGTGCGAAAGCTTTATTTACACCATTTTACCGAATGCCCGTTTCTGTTTTTTTACATGTGCAGGTGGTAAAATCTGTCCGGTTGTTATTGGGCGATTAACTCAGCCGGCTAGAGTGCCACGTTTACACCGTGGATGTCGGGGGTTCGAGTCCCTCATCGCCCACCAGGCAGTTCTTCCCCGTTGTCTTGCGGGCGGCCGCTTTTATTTTCGATTGTGTCTAGCGCGGTTTTCCTACTTGGAAGGCCTGATTCAGGATGGATGCGCCATGGAGCCCGGGTTGACCGAAAAGCAGATAAAGGAAGTTAGGCTTCTCCGCCGCAAGGCCGTGAGGCGCAGGCAGATCCTCGTCCTCTCCCTCGTCTGCACCACCCTGGTGGTGTTCTTCCTCGCTTTAGGTCTGCGCTTTTCCCCTCTCTACACCCTCATCCCCATCTTCTTCCTCCTGCTCGTAGTAGTTTTGGGCATCCGGGCTTCCCGTCAAGCCATGGCATGGGAAAAAAAGGTGGCGAAGTCGAAGCAGAAGCCAAAGCAGAGGCCTGAGAGCCTGGAAAAGTTCGGGGCCGATGACGCCCCCACCTACATACTCCCTGCCCAGCAGAACTCCGACGAGGTGCAGTTCCACCTCGGCCCGGCCGACACGGGCATAAAAAGCCTGGATCTGCGGGCTTTCGACAGGGGCGGCTTTGCGCCCCAAAAGGGCGAGAGCGATCTTGAAAAGGCAGATCTTATCTGATTTCCGCTTTTAGCACTTATCTTGTAAGAGTGCTAAAAAATAAGATATCCTAGAAGGTATAACCACCGTGCGGTGTCGTCAGCCGCCGCTTTTGCGTTTGGTTGCCCAAATTCGGTTAGACTCACAGGGAGGCATAATGTCGATTGCTCTCAAACCAGTCGAAGACAGGATAATCATCAAGCAGGCGAGTGCCGAGACCACCACCCAGTCCGGGCTCGTCATCCCCGATTCCGCCAAGGAAAAACCGCAGCAGGGCGAGGTTCTGGCTGCAGGCCCCGGGAAGCGCGACGAGAAGGGCAATATCATCCCCATGGACGTCAAGGCGGGGGACAAGATTCTCTTCTCCAGGTATGGGGGGAGCGAAATACACTTCAGGGGAGAGGTCTACCTCATCATCTCCTCCAGGGATGTCTTGGCCATCATAGAAGAGGAGTAGCCGCGGGCCTTTGCGGCGTTTCAGGGCCCCTTGGGGGCCCTTTTTTGATCCCGGACGGATTGCCCGCCCTACTATGATGGATAGAAGTAGCCAATCGAAGCGCAGCGGAGGGGGAAGTTATGAGCGTGCAGCCGTCTTTGCCTAATGCGGAAGGCGCTTTGCCTAAAAATTCCAAAGATATCCCCGCCAACAGCCCCATCCCGCACAAGAATCCTTCGGCCGGACATCTGCGGAGGAGAAAAGCCTCAAGCTGGGAGGGACTGATTGCAAAGGCCCTCGAAGGGGGGAACCCGTCCGCAAAGATCCTGTTGTGGGCCATAGCCGACGGGGTCTTAGTCGGAGCTGTGATAGGGCTTTTCAGGCTCATCACCGGGATCCTCGTCCAGTACGTCCGAGACTTTTACCTTTACATCCGGGCCGGCCACTGGTGGTGGCTGATTGCAATAGTGGCCGTAAGCCTGGCCGCCAGCTTCTTTATAGCATGGATTACGAGGACCGCGCCTCTGGTGGCCTATTCGGGCGCGGCGGACGTAGAAGAGAGGCTCCACTCCTTCAACCCCGACTGGTGGAACTGGTGGAGGCTTTTGTGGAGGAAGTTTGTGGGAGGGACCCTGGCCCTCTCCTCCGGGCTGTACCTCGGTTGCGAAGGGCCTTCCATCCAGATGGGGGCCACGGTGGGCCTTGCCCTGACAAATTCCTCAAAGTTCACAAAGGAACACAGGCGTGAGCTCGTGGCCGCGGGCCTTGCCGCCGGGCTCGCGGCGGCATTCACCGCCCCCATAGCCGCCACGCTGTTTTTGATTGAGGGCGACTACCTCAACCGTGGAAAGTTCCAATACCCTTTGAGGACTATCCTCGCCTCCTTCGCCGCCAGCGTGGCGAGCGGGTATATGACCCTCCTCATCTTGGGCACCTCGCCCGACTTCGTCCTAATCCACCCCTCCCACCTGGCCCTGTGCAGGTACTGGGAGCTCATTCCCATAGGGATCGGGTGCGGGATTTTGGGGTACGCCTATGAAAAGACTTTGGCCTGGGGGATAGCCGTGTACGACAAGCTGCACATCCCCCACAGGCTCCGCATGTTCATCCCCCTCATGCTTTCAGTCCCCATAGGCCTTTTCCTTCCCGTCACTCTGGGGGACGGGAGCTTCCTCGCCCGCTCCCTGGCCCAGGACACCGCCCGGGTCTCAATATGGCTCCTGCTCATATACATAATCCTGAGGCTGATTTTCGCCCAGATTTCCTACGGCTCCGGGGCGCCGTCGGGCATCTTCCTTCCGATCTGCTCTCTGGGCATCATCTACGGCCTGTTTTGCGGGAAGATCTTCGCGGCCCTGCATTTGGCGCCGGCGACCCTTCCCTACTATTCCCTAATGGGGGTCGCCTGCCTGGGGGGACTTTTCGGGTCGGTAATAAAAAAGCCCCTGACGGCGGTTGTTCTGGCGGTCGAGGTGACTTCCTTCAGCGATCTGCGGGTGATAGCCATCATCACCGTGATTTCCTACTTTATGACCGGGATTATCGACAGGGTGGACAAGAAAGTCTCCGAGCGCAGGAAGGGCTCCAAGAATCCTGGCGGCGACCTTCCCACACAAGAGGAGAAGGACGTCGGAAACGATTCGGAGCCTATCCAGAGCCTCATAGACAAAGACGACCTCGACATCGACGACATCCTTAAAGAGTCCGACAAGCTCGACGAACAGGACCTCTATGACCAAGAGCTGTGAAGACAGGGACCAGACGGC
>JAFYIA010000013.1 GCA_017538865.1 Aeriscardovia sp.
GACTTCGAAAGTCGCTCGTTAATCATCCTTAATGTCATCACTCTAATTTCGTCAGGGTAAGCTTTTTCAATATCTGCATAGTCTTTCCACATGGATCTGAGCAAGAGCCCTGGTCCATCATTTAGAAAAATGATCTTTGTTTGCAGTCCATGGGTATGAGAGCCATACCTCTTTCATTTCCACTTTCCAAAGGGGTGAGTGAAGAAGATAATATGCAGCCAGTCTTTCGTATGCCTCCCCGCGAGGATGGGTATTTCCAAGCGAAAAGGAGGGAAGCGTAAGTGAGTCAATACGCCCGCAGGCTTCAAGAATATCAATCACAGTAAGAAATGATAGTAAGGAGAGAGTAATAGGTTATAGGGTCTAAAGATTTCAATGCTTGAATGAGATCTTTAAAATGCCAGAAATAGATTTTTGCCCTCTCTTTGTAGAGAGCATTCTCAGATCTTAGAACCTCTCGTTATGCGATTGCCACTCTTTCCACATGGCGTTGAAGGAGCGGAGGGTTTCGAGGAATTTTTCCGCCGTCTCGATCGGCATCCCTTCCTGCCCTATCCAAAGGGCGTAGTTGAAGCCCTGGTTCCCGCACTTTTTATTTATCATAGTGAGGTTCATCCCTCGGTTTATAACGTTTCCCGTCTTTTCGATCAGCCTTCCCAGAAGGGTCCTATTGCCTGTAACCGTGCCTCCCACTGTATAGCTGTAGAGGTAGTCCAAAGGCTCGGGATCAGGGCAGATGCGCATGGAGTAATAGGAGAGGAGCCTTGGAAAGGTCATCTTGGAAGGGTCGTATCCGTCATAGCGGAGGATTAGGTCGATTTGGCAGTAGACGAGCAGCGGCAAGAGGTTTTCCAGGTAGTACCCTATGCTCGTCTCCATTTTTTCCACCTCCTCCGCCCCTATGAACTTTTTCCAGGGATCTGACCATATTGAGATGATTTCCGTCAGTTGGGAAATATAGATGGCGTGCAGCCTCTGGGCTACCCCCGTGGAGTTTTGCACGCAGCTGATGCGTTTCAGCCCGGAGGCCCACTGCCGGTAAGGGCGGTTGGCCTCAGAAAGGGATATCAGGTTGGTGAGGAACCACTTGGAGGGAATGAGGATGTCGACGCCAACGTCCTCTCCGGCCTCCAGCCGGCGCAGGAACGCGTCTTTTACAGATAACATACGATCCCATGCTACAGGCTTTTTCTGCGGTAGTCTGAAAGGCTTTTCTTTCCCTCTTCGATATCTTCCAGCGCTTCTTTTTCCCCTCTCTCTTCCGCTTTTTTTACGGGCCTTTCGGGGTCAGGGCGACGTATTTCTTCATCTGTGCTTTTCTTAGCTCCCGCGGAGGCTTCTTTCCTTTCAGAGGATTTTTCTTCCCTTCCCCTGTCGGGGGCTTCCGAGGCTGCTTTTGGCTTTGGAGTTCGGCTTTTAGGAGCCCCTTCCTCGGCCCTGGCTTTCTGAGGCCCTGGATTGAAGCCGGGCGCGGGAGCGGGCCCCCGTGGCGCATTTTTAGTTGGAGGCTCCTTATTTGGGCCGTCCCTCTTGGGATCTGGCTCTTTGTACCCTCCGGACGCAGGGGCGGGCTTTGGGCGGATTCGAATGGCGCGCTTTTGCCCTTCCCCTTCTGCCCACAGGTCTTGCGGAATGGATGCATCCCTCCTGTAGTGCATAGCCCCGAGGGGTCTGAAGGGCGCCTTGAAGGCGGATTTGAAGTTTTCCACGGGGTGGGATGCCAGCCTTATCCCCTTTTGAACGGCTTGCTGCAGCTCCCCTGCAGCCGATTCGTTTTTCAGCGATTCGACCGTATTTCTGATGCTCAGCGGCCTTCCGATCTTCAATACCTTCTGGCAAAAGAGGTTTACGGCCCAAAGGGACAGCAGGGGCGAAGCGCCCACTACGAGCGAAGGCGCCGAAGAGGCCTGATCCATCACGGCCTGGGTTATAAATACGCACACCGACCCAAAAAGGGAAGTCAAAAGCCCGGTCACGGCTACGGGCAGGCATGCAGAGGCCCAGCGCTTGAGTATGTGGCGGGGCATGTCGCCTATCGGGATGGCCGCCAGAAGGAATGCCAGGGAAAGGAACATGCAGAGGATGGCGAGGGCGAGCTTTGAAAGGATGAGGTTTAGGGCCAGAAATCCCCACACCAGAAAGTTCACGGCCGCGCTCGCAAGGCTTGAAAAAGCCAGGCTCCATGAAATTCCTGGGTTTCCGTTAATGTACGAGACTTCTTCTTTGGCGTTCTTGAAGACGCCCTCGGGGTTCTGCCAGTTTACGGACTCTACTTTTCCCGAAGGGCCTTTGACCGGGGTCTGCTGGGCCGTGATCCAAGTCTGCGGGGCGTTGGGGATGTCGTTCATCCAGCCGATCTCGGCCATGTTGTCGAGGTTGGATCCAGGTCTAGCTATGACGTAGCCGCCTTGTTTTTCAAAACCGTTGTTGCCGGAGGAAAAGACGGGAGGGCTTCCAAAGAGGACCGCCCGGCACACCTTCGCCACCTGGGCCGTGTCGGCCGCCTTCCGGTTCAAGGGGGGAGAGGTGCTCCAGTCTGAGGCTCCCCCCTGCCAGAGGAAGGTCTTCGTTCCAGGACGCAGCCAGCTCCCTCCGCTCCCCCTTATGGCCGGCCCCGCCATGAGGGAGGC
>JAFYIA010000014.1 GCA_017538865.1 Aeriscardovia sp.
GTTTGCCGCAATCTTTCGGTGCCTCGAGGGAAAGGACTGACATGAAGGCGCTGGTAATAATTTTGGACATCCTGGTGATCGTCACCAGCATCCTCCTCACCCTCCTCATCCTCATGCACAAGGGCAAGGGGGGCGGCCTTTCCGACATGTTCGGCGCCTCAGCCAGCGGGCAGAGCGCAAGCACGTCAGGGGTGGCGGAAAAGAACCTCAACCGCATTACCGTGATAGTGGCCCTCATATGGATTTCGACGATAATCGGCCTCGGGCTCCTCACGAGGTTCGGATTTACGGCTTGGTGATGAAATGATACGTTACGCGCTTGAAAAAGATGCACAGGAGCTCGTGAAGCTCAGGATAGCCGAACAGAAGGCCATCCATCCGGACGCCTCGGCCGATCCGGAAAAGGTCGAAGCCATAGAAAAGTGGATCTCCCAGTCCATAGGGAACGTGAACGTCCTGATGCTCGTAAGCGAGGAGGATGGGAAGATTGACGCCACCTGCACGTTCGTGGTGGAGCACAACATCCCGGGCCTCGTGGACAACGGAAACTACGCGTACATGTGCAACGTGTACACCGCTCCCGAAAAGAGGAAGCAGGGGATCATGTCCGACATGATTTCCCAGGGGGAGATAGAGCTGAGGGCGAGGAACGTGTGCGCGGTCTACTTCGACAGCGTCTCGGAACCCATGATCTCCCTTTCGCAAAAGCTCGGGTACGTGCACAGGACGAGCTTCTACTCCAAAGACCTTGTAGGCTGAAAAAGGTAAAATAAAAAGAGGTCGGACAGGCTTTCCGTGGAGTCGGTCCGGCCTCTTTTTTATTTCAGGCTACATCTTCTTTTCGATTTCGCCCACCAGCGAGTTCCAGGAATCTTTGAACTGGTCTATCCCGTCCTTCTGCAGGTCTTCGGAGACCTTCTCTATGTCGATTCCGAGGGCGGAAAGGCCTTCTATCACCCTGCGGCTCGCGTCAAAGTCGAAGTCGGAGGGGAGGCCCTTGCCGTGGTCGGCCTCGGCCTCAAGGGTGGCCATGGGCATGGTGTTGACGGTCTTGGGAGCCACGAGGGAATCTACGTACATGCAGTCGGGGTAGGCCGGGTTCTTGACGGAAGTGCTGGCCCACAGCAGCCTCTGGGGGTGCACCCCGGCCCTCTCCAGCTCCATCCAGCGGGGATCTGAGCTGAAGATCTTCTCAAACAGCCCGTAGGCCAGGGAGGCGTTCGCCACGGCGGCCTTGCCCTTGAGGGCGAGGGCCTCGGGAGTCCCGATCTTGTCGAGCATGGCGTCGACCTTGGTGTCGATCCTGGAGATGAAGAGGGAGGCTACGGAGCCCAGGGGGCGAAGGTCCACGTCGCCGTGCAGGGCGTCCATGGCGCCGTCGAGGAAGGCGTTGGCCGCGGCCTGGTAGTGGGGCAGGGAGAACAGAAGCGTCATGTTCACGCTGATGCCGTGGCCTATGCAGAACCTCGTCGCCTCAAAGCCCGCGGGGGTGGCGGGGATCTTCACCATGGCGTTCTTGCGCTCTATCTTTTCCCAAACCTTCTGGGCGGCGTCTATCATCGCTTCGGAGTCGTTGGAGATGTTGGGGTCCACTTCCAGCGACACCCTCCCGTTCACCCAGCCGCTCTTTTCGGCCGTGGGGCGGAAGATGTCGCAGGCGGAGCGGACGTCTTTGATCATGAGGCTGTAGAGGATGTCGGAAGCGGATTTTCCTCCGGCCTTTATCTCTTCGTCATACAGGGAGGAGCCGTGTATGGCCTTGTAGAAGATATTGGGGTTGGTGGTGACGCCACACACCCCCTCCTCGTCGATGAGCTCCTGAAGCCTGCCGGACCCCATAAGGTCCCTGGAGAGGCTGTCGAGCCACACAGATACCCCGTTGGACTCCAGCCGCGCCATATTTTCGTTTACTGCCATCTTTTCTCCTTTTACTCTTCCCTCAGGGCTTCGAGGGCGTTTTTTACGACGTTTTCAACCGTCATGCCGAGGGCTTTCATGTTCTCGGCGCCGCTGCCCTGCAGGCCGAATCTGTCTATGCACACGCATCGCCCGGAGAGCCCCACGTACTTGTACCAGCTCATGGGGCTGGCGGCCTCCACGGCCACCCTCGCCCCTATTTCTTCGGGCATGACGGAGCGCCTGTAGGAGAGGGGCTGGCGGTCGAACCATTCCATACATGGAACAGAGACCACCCTGGCCCTTATTCCCATTTTCTCCAATTCCTCCGAGGCCTCAAGTATGAGGGAGACCTCCGATCCGCTGGCCATGAGGATGACGTCGTCCTCTTCCCCTCCCTTGAGGACGTAGGCGCCCTTGGGAAGGCCTTCTTTGGCTTTTTCCTTTGCGAGGGCAAGGGCGGGGACCTCTTCCTTTGCGAGGGCAAGGGCGGGGACTTTCTGGCGGGTGAGGATCAGGGCCGAGGGCGCCGTCCCCTCCTTTTTGAATATCTGCCTCCACGCCTCGCAGGTTTCAAACGCGTCGCAGGGCCTTATGACGTCGAGGTTCGGCATGGCCCTGAGGGAGGAAATCTGCTCTATGGGCTGGTGGGTGGGCCCGTCTTCGCCCAGGGCCACAGAATCGTGGGTGAGGATGAAGATGTTGGGGATGTCCATAAGGGCCGCGAGCCTCACGGCGGCCCTCTCATAGTCCACGAACTGGAGGAAGGTCCCCCCAAAGCTCCGGGTCTTGGACCCCAAAAGGATTCCGTTGGTAACGGCCCCCATGGCAAATTCGCGGACTCCGAAGTGCACGACCCTTCCGGAAGGGCCGGAATTTGGCCACTGCTTCGTGCCGGAGCCCTCCGGCCCGAAGGAGGCCGCCCCCTCTATGACGGTGTTGTTGGATCCTCCCAGATCCGCGCTTCCGCCCCACAGCTCCGGCATCACTTTCGCTATGGCGTTGAGGGCTTTTCCGGAAGAAGCCCTGGTGGGGAGGGGATCTAGGGAGAGGGAAGCTTCGAGATCGTCTATGGCCTTGTCGAAGCCCTCGGGGAGGCGCCCCGCCTGGAGCCTGTCGTGGAGGGAGGCGGCTTCGGGGTTCTGGGCTTTCCATGCCTCAAACCCCGCCATCCACGCCCTCTCGGCTTCTTCCCCTCTCTTTATGGCGCCCCTGGCGCGGGCGAGGAGGTCCGGGTCGACCTGGAAGGTCCTGCCTTCGTCGAGCCCGAGCTCTTTTTTGAGGGCCCTGACGGCGTCTTCCCCGAGGGGGGATCCGTGGGTCTTTTCGCTTCCGGCCTTGCCGGGGGTGGGCCAGGCTATGACGGTGTCGACCTGGATGAAGTGGGGGCGGTCGGTGACCTTCCTTGCCTTCTTCACTGCGCGCAGGAGCGCCTGCACGTCTTCCTTGTAGCCCTCGGGGGTCTCGAAGCTCACGCGGTCGGTGTACCAGCCGTAGCTCTTGTAGCGCTCGAGGACGTCTTCTGTGAGGGTGATGGAGGTGTCCCCTTCGATCTGGATCCTGTTGCAGTCGAAGATCGCGAAGAGGTTGCCGAGCTTTTGGGTGCCGGCCAGGGAGGAGGCCTCCCCGCTCACCCCCTCCTCTATGTCCCCTTCGCCGCACAGCGTCCACACTTCATGCGAGAACAGGTCGCTTCCCAGAAGGGCGGATTCGAACCTCGAGGCCATAGCGAAGCCTACGGCGGTGGAGATTCCCTGCCCCAGGGGTCCGGTAGTCATTTCGATCCCCTCCGTCAGGCCGTACTCGGGGTGGCCGGGGGTCTTGGAGTTCATGGTCCTGTAGCCCTTTATGTCGTCCAGGGTGAGGTAGCCCGCCAGGAAGAGCTGCACGTATTGGGCCAGGGATGCGTGGCCGGAAGAGAGGATGAATCTGTCGCGGCCCTCCCACTTAGGATCCAAAGGATTGTGCCTGAGCACGTACTGGTAGAGGGTGTAGACGATGGGGGTCATGGAAATGGCGCTTCCGGGGTGGCCGCTTCCCGCCTTTTGCACGGCGTCGGCTATCAGCCCCTTGGCCATGGCTATGGTTTTCTCGTCCAAATTGGACTTTTTCAACTCATCCATTTCAATTCCTTAATTGAAAAACAGTGACGGAGAGGCAAAAACTCTCATTGTAAAGATTAGAATGCGGCCCATAAATTTTTAACAGAAAGGGAAGTTTTCACCAAAATATAGCACTCCCATGGTTTGAGTGCTAAAACGATATATTATTGTTTTCCCTTTTCAAGCCTAAGGAGGCGGAAGAGTGCACCAAGATAGGCAGGAGCTGGTGCTGAAGATCGTAGTCGAGCAGTACATTCGGACCCACGAGCCCGTGGCTTCGGGGAGCGTGGTAAAAAAGTTCCCCATCCCCATAAGCTCTGCCACCATACGCAACGACATGGCCGCCTTGGAGCGCGAGGGGTTCCTCATGGAGCCCCATCCTTCGGCAGGAAGGGTGCCTACTGACAGGGGCTACAGGAATTTTGTGGACTCCTTGAGCATTTCCTCCGCCCCGGACGCCCAGAGGCGGGCCTTGAAAGGCATCCTATCGGCTTCTTCGGGCCTCGAAGAGGGGATAGAAGAAGCCGTCAAGTTTCTGGCCGCCTCCACCGGGCAGGTCGCCGTAGGGGTGGCGCCGCCCATTTCCTCCCTCTCCCTCCACAGGCTCGAAGTCGTGGGGAAGGACCCCCTGACCGTGATCCTCATCTCCGACAACGGCCAGGTGGAAAAGGCGGGCATGGAAAATCCGGGGCTTTCAAAAGAGGAAATCGAAAAGGAAGTCGAAAAAATAAACAGGGAGCTGGCAGGCTCCCCCATTTCATCCCTTGGGAGGAAGGTTGCAGCCATCCCCCCATCCGGACCTAAGGAAGAAAAATTCCTGGAGGCCCTTTCGGAGAGCATGGAGTTCGGATCCCAGGCGAAGAGGGAAGTGTACGTGTACGGGGTGAACCTGGCCTACAGGGGGATGAGCGGGGACTTTTTGGCCCCGCTTTTGGACGCCCTAGAGGAGCAGATAGCCCTTATCCGGCTCATGGCCTCGATCTCTCGGGAAGGGATGGGGGTGGCGATAGGATCCGAGACGCAAAGCGATTCCCTCTCGCATGTCTCCATCCTCTCCGCGCGCTACGGCACCGAGGAATGGGAAGCTCTGATAGGATCGATCGGAAACACTTATATGGACTACCCCTGCGCCATTTCCTCCCTCAGGGGCGTAGCAGAATGCCTGTCAGATTTTGCATCCCAACAATTTCCTTCAAATCCGAGTGACGGGAGTTTTAATGGAGAATGACTATTACCAAATCCTCGGGGTCCCCAGGGACGCCAGCCAGGAAGAGATCCAAAAGGCCTACAGGAAGCTTTCGCGCCAGTACCACCCCGACATCGCCGGCAAGCAGTACGAAGACAAGTTCAAGGAAATAAACGAGGCCTACTCGGTACTGTCGGATCCGGAAAAGCGAGCGGAGTACGACAGGGGCGGAAGCGGGTTTTCCGGAGGCGCCGGAGGCGCAGGCTTTTCCCCCATGAACTTTACCGATCTAGGCGACCTCTTCGGGCAGTTCTTCGGGGCGAGCCCCTTTGGGGCAGGAGCCGCCGGATCCCCCATACCCCGGGAGAACCGCGGCGGGGACGAAATCACCTCTATAACCGTCAGCCTGAAGGACGCGGTGTTTGGGGCCGAAAAGCAGATTGAGATAGGGACCTACGGGAAGTGCCCGACCTGCAAGGGCACAGGCTCGAAGAGCGGGAGCGCACCGGTGGTGTGCCCGTCCTGCCACGGGACTGGGGTGAAGCAGCAGGTTCAGAGGAGCATCCTGGGCCAGATCATGACCACCGTCCCCTGCCCGCAGTGCCAGGGTCACGGCACCGTCATTCCGGATCCCTGCCCGCAGTGCCAGGGCACGGGCAGGATCCGCGTTAAGAGGACGGTGCAGGTCAAAATCCCCGCCGGAATAGAGGACGGAACCAGGATCAAGCTCGTGGGTCAGGGCGAAGCCGGGCAGCTGGGAGGCCCCGCCGGGGACCTCTATATAGAGGTCAGAGTTTCCCCGGACAAGGAGTTTACGAGGAAGGGGCAGGATCTACACTGCTGGCTGTCTGTGCCGATGACCTGGGCCGCGCTCGGAGCCAGGACCGCCATCTCCACCTTCGACGGGGAAAAGGAGCTCGAGATCCCGGCCGGCACCCAGTACGGGCAGACCGTGATAATGCCCGGGCTGGGCCTCCCCAAGTCGGAAAAGGAGAGGGGGGACATCGTCGTGCACGTGCAGATTGAAATCCCCACCAGCCTCTCTTCCGAGCAAAAAGAGCTCCTCGAGAAGTTCGCATCCAGCCACGACTCGGGAGCTGAGGGAAATATGCAGGCCGCCCAGGAGATGAAGCCCAAAAAGGGAATATTTGCGAGGATGAAAGACGCCCTCAAGGGGGAGTAGGCTTCACAAAATCCTAGGCTCTGCGGGGTAGGGGAGGAAAGGCACTAGAGACGCCGGAGCGCCGTTTCCGATTTGCGCGCAGTAGATCCCGGGGCCCTGGGGAAAGATTCCGAGGCTTCTCAAATCAAATTCCCCCGGGAGGCTCAAAACCGCAAACCTCTTCGCTCCTCTGGTCCCCCGGGCGATGGGCGAGAAGGGGGAAGAGGAGAGCCTGGAATAGAAAGACGCCAGGGGGAGGGCCCCCGGAGAAAAGAGGACGCGCTCCGGGGCGAAGCAGGATAGGGTCCTTGAAAAAAGCAGCCAGTCCCGGCGGGGGATGAGCGAAAAGTCGGCCCAAAAGACGGCAGTCTCGGGCGAAGGGGGAAGGGAGAGCACGAGCCTGCGGTCATCGGGGTAGGTCAAAAGCTTTGAGGCGCTCTCAATTCCTGCCTCCCTTACGGCTTCCGTTTCACTGTCCTTCCACCTTTTGGCCCCCAAGGCCCTTTGCGCCCCCGAGGCCAAGGCGCCCCTGACCTCCTCTCCCCTGAAGTAGAAGACCTTCTTTCGCCCGAAGCGGGTGGGGTAGGAAGAGGAGGAGAGGAACCCCAGGAGCCTCAGGCTCTTCCCGGTCTCTTCCTGCGCCTCCCTCACGGCGCACCTCGCCGCGCTCTCCCCCTCCTCTATCTGCCCTTTCGGAAGGCTCCAGTCCCGGTAGAGCCCCCTGTGGACCACGGCTATGCGGCCACCTTTCTCCAGGACCACCCCTGCGGCCCTCGTCCTCAGACTTGCCATTCGCCCCTCTTTCGACAAATTTTTGTATACCATTTCTATTGAACTACATAGGAAGGCTGAACGGAGCATGTCCCTTTACGGCAAATACCGCCCTGAAACTTTTTCCGAGGTCATCGGCCAGGACCTCATAACCAGCGCGCTGTCCAATGCAATAGACAATTCTAGAATTTCGCACGCTTACCTTTTCTCGGGCCCCAGGGGCTGCGGAAAGACGAGCTGCGCCAGGATCCTGGCCCGGTGCCTCAACTGCGCCGAAGGCCCCACGTCCCACCCTTGCGGAAAGTGCGAGAGCTGCCGGGAGCTGGGACGGAACGGGTCGGGCTCGATGGACGTCATGGAGATTGACGCGGCCAGCCACAACAGCGTGGACGACGCGAGGAACTTGAGGGAGCAGGTCCAGTTCTCGCCCGTCCGGGACCGGTACAAGGTCTTCATCCTGGACGAGGCCCATATGATCAGCACCCAGGGCTTCAACGCCCTCCTCAAGGTCGTAGAGGAGCCCCCCAAAAACACCATCTTCATCTTCGCCACTACAGCCCCCGAAAAGGTCATCCCCACCATCCGCTCAAGGACCGTGCACTACTCTTTCAGGCTCGTGGGCCCCGACGTCATGAAGCCCTACCTGGCGCAGATCTGCCAAAAGGAGGGCGTCGAAGTAGACGGGGAGATTTTGGACATGGTCGTACGCCAGGGAGGCGGGTCCGTGAGGGACTCCCTCTCGGTGCTGGAAGAACTCATCAATGGGCGCGAAGGGGACAAGCTCGATCCCAAGCGCTGCAGGGAGATTTTGGGCCTCATTCCGTCGGACCTGGTAAGCGAGTACCTCGAGGCAATCCTCTCCGGCCAGAGCGCGAAAGCGTACGAGCTGGGAGGAAAGATCGGGACCTTCGAGCCCTCAATGCTTTTGGAGGCAGTGCTGGAAGAGGTGCGAAAGAGGCTGGTGGAGGGCTTTTCAAAGGGGGAGGACGTTTCCAAGCTCCTCTTCATCTCCGAAGCCGTGCGCGACTACGCCCCACTCTTCAAGCTCCCCCTTTCGGAGAGGCTCTCCTGCGACCTTATGACTTCCAAGCTCCTTTCCCCCGCCCCCCGCGCCGCAGAGGGCGCCCGGCCTTCCTCGGGGCCTGCCCCCGCCAAGGCGCAGGGGCGCCCGGCCTTTGAAGCTTCCCCGGCCCCCGCGCCTTGGCGCGCGCCCCAGGCCAAAACGGACGAGTCCGATCTGCGGGAGAAGTGGAAGAGGGCCGTGGCCTCGCTTCCGGAGGACGTGAGGAGGCAGGTGGACGAAGAGAGAGTCCCCCGGGTGGACTTCATGCGGTCCGGCGGCTCCGTCGCCGTCCTCCTCACCTTCGCCACCCCCTTAGACCAGCACGCATTCGCCCTCCGCTTCAATCGCACCGTTCCGGAAAAGGTGAAGGAGGCCGTGCAGAGGGAGTTCGGCCCAGGCTCGTCTATCAGGCCTTCTCCGAAGACGGCCGACGGAAAGACCGTTACCAAAGTGCGCGACATGTCCATGGAGGAGCTCGCGGAGCTCTCAAAGCAGATGCTGGAAGAAAAGCCTTTGAGCGTGGAAGAGATAGCCGAAAAAGTCGGCGGGCAAGTGGTGGAGGACTGACTTGGACATCATAGAAGAGGCGATAGAGGCCTTCAGCCAGCTGCCCGGGATCGGCCCCAAGAGCGCCAAGCGCATAGTCTATTCCCTCCTCTCTTCACCGCAGAAGGGGCAGAGGATAGAGGGGGCGATAGAGAGGCTCTCCAAGGACGTGGCTTTCTGCAAAATCTGCGGGAACGTGTCAGACGGGGAAATCTGCAAAATCTGCGCGGACCCCGCCAGGGAAAACGAAATCTGCGTCGTGGGCAGGCCTCTGGACGTGATGAGCTTTGAAAAGACGGGGGTGTACCGCGGGCGCTACCACGTCTTGGGGTGGCTGATAGACCCAATGCGCGGTGTGGGGCCGGAAGACCTCAGGATCCGCGAGCTCAAAGAGAGGGTCGAAAGGGAGGGGGCCAAAGAAGTCATCCTGGCGCTGGACTCCACCGTGGAAGGGGAGGCCACTTCCTCTTTCCTGGCGTCTTTCCTAAAGGGATCTGCAAAGATTTCGCGCCTGGCCTCCGGGGTCCCCGTGGGATCCGAGCTCGAATACACAGACGAGCTGACCCTGTCCAGGGCCCTTACCGACAGGATGCGGGAGGGCTAGGCCGCCTCGGAATCCGCGAACTGCGATCGGTAGAGCTTGGCGTATTCGCCGTTCTTCTTCAAAAGCTCTTCGTGGTTGCCCTTTTCCACTATGTTCCCGTGGTTCACGACGAGGATGATGTCGGCATCCCTGATGGTGGAGAGCCTGTGGGCGATTACAAAGCTCGTCCTGTTCCGGCTCAGGCTGTTCATGGCCTGCTGGACCAGCATTTCGGTGCGGGTGTCTACAGAGCTTGTGGCCTCGTCCAGGATGAGGATGTCGGGCTGGGAGATGTAGGCGCGGCAGATTGTTAGAAGCTGCCTCTCCCCTTGGGAGAGCTGGGAGGCGTCGGAATCCAGCACGGTGTCGTACCCGTTCTTGAGGCCCCGCACAAAGTCGTCCACATGCGTCTTTCGGCAGGCGTCCATGAACTCCTCTTCGCTTATCTCCTCCCCGGGCTTCAGGCCGTAGAGGAGGTTCTCCTTTATGGTCCCCTTGAAGAGCCAGGTGTCCTGGAGGACCATGCCAAAGTGTGATCTGAGATCCTGCCTCGTCACGCACTTGGTGTTTATCCCGGAGACCTTTATCTCGCCCTTCTGTATCTCGTAGAAGCGCATGAGGAGGTTCACTATCGTGGTCTTTCCCGCGCCCGTGGGGCCCACGATGGCGATCATCTGCCCCGGGGAGGCGGAGAAGTTCAGGTCCTCTATCAGGGGGTCTTCAGGGAGGTAGGAGAACCACACCCCCTCGAAGGAGACCCTGCCTTCGAAGGGCTCCCCGTCCTTTTCAAAGCTCTCGGTGGGCTTGTCCGGCTCTTCGTTTTCCGCATCCAAAAAGTCGAAGAACCTCTTGCAGGAGGCGAGAGCGGACTGGACATTTGTAGACATCGACGCCAGCTGCACGACGGGGCGCTGGATCTGGCGGGAGTACTGGGCGAAGGCCTGCAGATCCCCCAGGGTCATGTCGCCCTTTATTACCGCGATCCCTCCAATTATCACGATCGCCACGAATATCAGGTTCCCCAAAAACCCGTCCACGGGGTTCACGGCTCCCGACAGCGCCTGAGCTTTGTACGTCACTTTGTAGAAGTGGTGGTTCTTCTTGTCGAAGGCGCCCTCCACTTCCTTTTGCTGGTTGTAGGCCTTTATGACCTCGTTTCCGGAATACACCTCCTCCACCTGGGACTGGATGTCTCCGGTAGCCTGCCACTGCGCCACGAAGGAGGGCTTGGACTTGTTTATAAAGATTTTGGTGATGAACACCACTATGCACAGGGCCCCTATGGTGGCGAGGGTGAAGATCCAGGAGATCGTGAACATCATGATCACGACCCCAAAAATCATGAAGGTGGAAAAGAGGAGCTGGGAAAGGATCTGCTGGAGGGAAGTGGTGATATTGTCCACGTCGTTCGTGGTCGTAGACATTATCTCCCCCCTTGGGACCGAATCGAAGTAGCGCAGCGGGAGGTGGTTTATCTTCTCCTCTATCTGCCGCCTCATCTCGAAGACCGACTTTGCTATGACTTTTGCCAGGAGCCAGTTTTCAAATACCCTGAGCCCCACGGCTGCAAGGTAGATGACCCCCACCCAGACCAAAAGGATCGCAAAGTACCTCCAGTCCATCCCCACTTTCAGGTTTATGCTCATGGCCCGGACCATGCTTGCGAATTTGCCCATGCCGTGGGCGTCCATGAGGCGGATTATGACGGACTTGGGCGTGCCCGGCTTGAACCCGGCCTTCATGAGCTTTTGGCTCATGAGCCCGGAAAAGAGGACGTTGGTTGCGGTTCCGAGCAGCCTGGGCCCCAGGACCGTCAAAAACACGCCTACAAGGCCGGAGAGGAGGGTCAAAATCAGCGCAAGCTTGTACTTGAACAGGTAGGAGCAGAGCCTTTTTATGAGGGTCCTCTCCTCCTTTCCCGTAATCAACCTTTTGTATCCGGCCATCTCACTCCTGAATCGTCCCGGTCTGCGAGGCCACTATCTGCTCGTAGGTCTGACAGCCTTCCATGAGCTCTTCATGGGTCCCCTCCCCCACGATCCTTCCGCGCTCCAATACGATTATCTTTTTGGCGCTCATTATGGAGCTGGCCCTCTGGGCCACGAGGAGCATGGAGGAATCCCGGGTCACCGGCTCCAGGGCCTCCCTGAGCTTTTTGTCCGTGGCCATGTCGAGGGCTGAAAAGGCGTCGTCAAAGGTATAGACGGGTGCGCCTTTGAGAATGGCCCTGGCTATGCACAGCCTCTGCTTCTGCCCTCCGGAAAAGTTCGTCCCGCCTTCAGACACCTTGTAGTCGAGGCCCTCTCCGAAGCCCTCCACAAAGTCCTTGGCCTGGGCTATCTCGAGCGCGGCCCAGATCTCTTCGTCCGTGGCGTCCTCTTTGCCGAAGCGCATGTTGCTCCGGATGGTGCCCGTAAAGAGCTTGGCCGTCTGGAAGACCGGGGCAAAGAACCTTGAAAGATAGGCGGGGTCGAACTCTTTGAGGCTGTGGCCGTCCAAAAGGACCTCCCCCTCGTCCGGATCGTAGATCCTCTGCGCCAAGGACAAAATCGTGCTCTTCCCGCTCCCCGTGGCGCCTATGAAGGCCGTGGTCTCCCCCACTTTTGCCTTAAAGCTTATGTGTTCCACCGCCTCGTGCTTGTCGGAGGAGGGGTAGGAGAAGGAGACGTCCCGGAACTCTATCTCCCCTTTCACGGTCTCGGGCCTGTAGGGGTCTTTCGGGAATGAGAGGCTGTTTTTGTCGTCTATAACCTGCAGGAGCCTCCCGCTGGACACCGCCGCCCTCGGGAGCCTTACCGACATCATCGCCGCCATCATAAATCCCATCAGCACGATCATGAGGTACTGGATGAAGGCCTGCAGGGCCCCTATGGGCATGTTTCCGGCCTCAATCAGCTTTCCTCCGAACCACATTATCGCCACGTCCGCGATGCTGGTGATGAACCAGAGGATGGGGCCCATGGAGCCCATCCAAAAGCCTATGGGGACCAAAAGGTCGTAGGTGTCCTTGTTGACCTTCCCGAACCTCCCGCTTTCGGTGCCTTCCCTCGTGAAGGCCCTTATGACGCGCACGCCCGTGATCTGTTCGCGTATGACGGAGTTTAAGGAGTCGAAGATCTTTTGCAGCTTCCTGAACAGCGGGCCCATCTTCTTAAAGATCAGGGTGACGACCACCATGATCACGGGGAGCACCAGCGCCAGGGACCATGTCAAGGGGCCGTTTTGCTGGACGGCCATGACGAGTCCCCCTATGAACATCACGGGGGCCTGGAGCACGAACAGGAAGGCTTGGAAGGTGGCGCTCTGGACCTGCTGCACGTCGTTGGTGGACCTTGTGATCAGGGAATCTACCGAATACTTGTCGGTTTCCTTCTTGCTCAAGGCCTCCACCGAGTAGAAAAAGTCCTTCCTGGCCAAAAACCCTATCCTGGTGCTCAGGAAGGACGAGATCATGACGGCTGCCACGTTGCAGGCCCCCTGCACGAGGGCGATGATTATCATGATCCAGCCTATGCGGTAGATGGCGTGCTCGTCTCCGGCGGCTACGCCCTTGTCTATGATTTCCGCCTGCAGATTTGGAAGGTAGAGGTTTAAGCAGGCCTGCGCGATTTGAAAGACGAGGAGGCCCAGGAGCGCCAACTTGTAAGGCCTAAGGTAGCGCCTCAAAAGTTTGACGAGCATTTTTTTTACACAGCCGTTCCGTTCTCATCCAGATACGGGTTCACGTCCTTGGGGCTCTGAAGGATGAAAAGCATAAGGACGGTGGCTATGAAGACCGCGCTCACCGAAATGGTGGCCCACATGGCCAGGTCCGGGAGCCAGATTATTACGAAGAACACTATCCCGGACAGGGCCATGACGACCCAGTTTACGATTTTTGCAATCCCCCACCCGCTGTGGTACCTCTTGCCCATAGGGTCGGGCCTCTCGCCCTGCTCGGCCAGATCGGGCCTCCATCCGGCTTGGGGCGGCTTTGGGGATTCTTTCTTCTCTTTGACCATTTTCATTCCGTACCGGCGACTGGCGCCAAAATTATACAAATCCCTTTAGTTTATCTGACTAATTATATCCTACGGCGCCTGGGCGCTTTCGGGGCGCCCTCAGTCCAGGAAGCGATCCATGAGGGACCTGGCCAAAAAGTCATTTAAAAGCCGCCCCCGGAGGGTGGGAACGATGGAGCCCCCCCTGACGCTGGCGAGGCCCGCAAGGGGGGGAAGCGATGCCCCGGCCCCCTTTCCCACGGCTTCCTCCAGCTTTTTCAGGCTGAGCCCTTCCCGAAGGCGGATCCCCAAAAAGATTGCTTCCTCGGCCTCTTCCTTCTCTCCCAGGATCTCTCCTTCCCATGGGAGCGCTCCCGAAAGCACGCTCCCGCTCCAGCGTCCGGGCCTGGAAAAGTCCCAGAAGCGGAGGTTGGAAAAGTGGGAATGGGCCCCGGGCCCCAGACCTATCCAGTCGTCCCCGCGCCAGTAGCCGAGGTTGTGGAGGCACTCCTTTCCCGGCTTCGCCCAATTCGAAACTTCGTACCACGCGTATCCCCGCCTGGAGAGGATGGAATCTGCGATCTCGTAGTCCTTGGCCTGGGCCGAGTCGCTCTCCTCCCTTATCTCCCCTTTTGCCAGCATCCTCCCCATCTTCGTGCGTGGGTAGATGCTCAGGGCGTAGCAGGAGACGTGGTCGAGCCCCAGGGAGGCGGTCTTTCTGACGCTCCTCTCCCACTCCCGCCTCTTTTCGGAAGGGGCCGCGTAGATGAGGTCGGCGCTGCACTCCAGCCCCGCCTTTCTCGCCCCCCTCACGGCCCTCCACGCCGCCGCCGGGGAATGGGTCCTGTCCAAAATCTTCAAAATCCTGGGCTCCCAGGACTGGACCCCGAAAGAGATGCGGGTAAAGCCCGCGCGCTTTAAAGAAGAGAGGGTGGGGGGGCTCACGGTGTCGGGGTTGGCTTCCAGGCTGACCTCGGCCCCGCCTTCCACGCCCCAAGTGCGCGCCACGGCTTCGAGGATGGAGGAGAGCTGGGAAGGCCTGAGGACTGTAGGGGTCCCGCCCCCGAAAAATACGCTCGAGGCCGCCTTCGCGGGAACCCCGTGCTCCTCCTGCCACCTTTTGACGGCCCCCATCTCTTTTTCCAGAAGGGAGGGGTAGGACTCCCGATTGAGGCCCGGTGCGAGGGAGGAGGAGGTGAAGGTGTTGAAGTTGCAGTACCCGCACCGGCGCAGGCAGAAGGGGATGTGGACGTAGACCCTAAAAGGCCTGTCGGAGGGCAGGTACGCCTCTCCGAGCGCATCGGGATCCAAGGGCGGGCGGGTGTTAGAAAAGCTCACTTCTTCGCGTGCGCCTTCAGCTTTTCGCGGATGTCTTTGTCGTCCAGCTCTTCCAGGCTGAGGGCCGAGATGAAGGCCTCCTGGGGGATGGCGACGTTGCCTATCATCTTCATCTTCTTCTTGCCCTCCCTCTGCTTTTCCAGAAGCTTCCTCTTTCGGGTTATGTCCCCTCCGTAGCACTTGGCCAAAACGTCCTTCCGGAGGGGGCTTATGGTCTCCCGGGCTATAATCCTCTGCCCGATCGCGGCCTGTATCGGGATTTCGAACTGCTGGCGGGGGATGAGCTTTTTCAGCTTCTTGGTCATCTTCAGTCCGTACTCGTAAGCCTTGTCCTTGTGGCAGATGGCGCTGAGGGCGTCCGAAAGCTCGCCGTGGATGAGGATGTCTACGCGCACCAGGTCCGCCTTCTCCTCCCCCGCGGGGGCGTAGTCCAAAGTGGCGTAGCCCTTCGTGCGGCTCTTCAGCTGGTCGAAGAAGCCGAAGATGATTTCCCCTGTAGGCATCTTGTACCTCAGGCACACCCTGTCCGGGCCAAGGTACTCCATGCCGAGCATCTTCCCCCTGTGCTCCTGGCAGAGCTTCATCACGTCCCCCACGAACTCTTTGGGGGTGATGATGGATGCCTCTATTACGGGCTCCCAGACGGCCTTCACCTTGTTTTCGGGAAACTGGGTGGGGTTTGTGACGGTGACTTCGCTCCCGTCCGCCATTTCCACCCTGTAGTGGACGTTGGGGGCGGTGGAGATGAGGTCCAGCCCGAACTCCCTCTCCAGCCTCTCTATCACTATCTGCATGTGCAGGAGGCCCAGGAACCCGCACCTGAACCCGAATCCCAGGGCGCTGCTGGTCTCGGGGGTGTAGCTGATGGACGCGTCGTTCAAGCGGAGCTTGTCGAGGGACTGCCTGAGGAGGGGGAATTGGTCGGTCTCCAGCGGGAAGATGCCGGCGTACACCATGCTTTCCGGCGCCTTATAGCCCTTGAGGGGTTCGGAGGCGAGGCTCCTCTCGCAGGTTATGGTGTCCCCGACCTGGGCCTGGCGCACATCCTTAATCCCGGTTATCACGTACCCCACCTGGCCCGTGGTGAGCTGCTCTACCGGCCTCATGAAGGGGTCAACGATTCCAAGCTCCAGAGGAACCAGGGAGGAGCCCGACTTCATCTGGATGATCCTGTCTTTGGCCTCGATCCTCCCGTCCACCACGCGGATGTATGTGATGATGCCCCGGTAGGCGTCGTACTGGGAATCGAAGATCAGGGCCCTTGTGGGGGCTTCGGGGTCTCCTGACGGGGCGGGCACTTTCTCGACTATCGCGTCCAAAAGCTCCCTCACCCCCAGGCCCGTCTTTGCCGACACCTCCATGACTTCCTCGGGCCCAACGCCCAAAAGATCGCAGAGGGTGGCCCTCACCTCATCCGTCTTTGCGCCCGGAAGGTCGATCTTGTTTAGGACGGGGATTATGGCCAGATCGTTTTGCAGAGCGAGGTAGAGGTTGCTGAGGGTCTGCGCCTCTATGCCCTGGGTCGCATCCACCAAGAGCACACACCCCTCGCATGCGGCCAGCGCCCTTGAGACTTCGTAGTTGAAGTCGACGTGGCCGGGGGTGTCGATCATGGAGAGGGCGTAGGTCTTTGCGCCCTTCTCCCAGTTGACGGTCACGGCCTGGGACTTTATCGTAATCCCCCTCTCCCGCTCTATGTCCATAGAATCCAGGTACTGGTCGCGCATCTGCCGGTCCGACAGCGCCCCAGTTATGGACAGGATTCTGTCCGCCAAGGTGGATTTGCCGTGGTCTATGTGGGCTATGATTGAAAAATTGCGTTTGAGTTCCTGCGGGAAAATGGTTCCAGGTTAAGATTTTGTCACGTGCGCACCTTAGATTGGCCCGAGCCGTTTTTGAAATTAATCTCAATAAAGTGTAGCATTCTAGTAAAAAGAACTTAGTCTTTGGAGTTTGTAGTGGCTAACATAAAGCAGCAGAAGAAGCGCGTCCTCACCAATGAGAAGGCGCACGAGAGGAACGTGGCGGTAAAGAGCCGCCTCAAGACCGCGGTGCGCAAAGTGCGCGAGTGCATAAACGCCGGAGAAAAAGAAGCGGCAGCCGTCGAATACAGGAACTGCGCCCGCCTCCTCGACAAGGCGGTCAGCAAGGGCGTAATCCACAAGAACCAGGCGGCCGACAGGAAGAGCAACCTGGCTCTGGCCATAAACAAGCTCTAGGCCGAAAATGAAAAAGGGGGCGGGAGCCCCCTATTTTTTTGACCCTTTTTACTTTTTCTTCCCTTCAGGGCTCACGATCTTGACCAGGGTCTCTTCAGGCTTCACGCCGAGGAACTCCACCCCTTCTTCGGGCTTGAGATCCTTGCCGCGGATTTCCTGACCGGCCTGCATTCCTTCGATGGAAAGGACGAGCGACTGGGGGAGGTGTTCCACGTCGGCCTTTGCCCTGACCTTTTGGACTTCGATGAGGGCGGTGCTATTGCCCTTGGTGACGCCTTCGATGTAGACGGGGACGGTCACTTCAATCTTTTCGCCCTTCTCCACCTTGTAGAAGTCGATGCTCTCAATCTTTGAAGACACCGGGTTCCTCTGCACGTCTTTCACTACGGCCATCACCTTTTCCTTGCCCTGCCCGAGCTCCAGCTCGTATACGGCATTGGTGTTCCTCAGAGAAGATGCGGTGGCGTTGTAGTCGACATGGAAGAAGAGGGGGGGGTTGCCGTGGGAGTAGACGGAGGCGGGGATCCTCCCCCTCTGGCGGAGCCTTCTTGAGAATCCCTTGCCGAACTCTTCCCTCTCTTCGCCCCTTAGTTCAATCTTTGCCATTGCCTAAAATCCGGCCTTTCTAGTTCAGGGCAGGGAAGAAGCGGCTCTCAACTTCAAACTTAGTCGATAACGGGATTTCTCCCCTCGCCATGGTTTTACTTTATACTTTTTAAGACTATCCCATTTTTCCGCAACTTGGCAAAGGTTGGAAAAGTTTGGATACAATTAGCGCATTGAACCGTATTTGGGAAGGAAGGGCAAGTGGCAGATTTGAGCAGCCTCCCCTCGCAGTCTGAAAGCGGCGGAGCCGGATCTAGATCCTACGACCCCAAACTCCTCTTTGAGGCCGACTGGTGCGCCGACGGCTACCCTTCCATAACGCGGGTGGACGGCTCCGGGCTTGTGGAAACCAGTACGCGCGGCATTGGGGAGATACCAAAATTCATGACGATCTACTCACTGTACCGCAGCCGCGCGGAGAGGATGGCCGACAGGCCCCTCTACACTTTCCGCTCAAAAGACAACCCCAACAAATGGCTGACGAAGACGGCCGCCGAAACCCTGGAAGACATAAGGAAGATGTCCAAAGGGTTCATGGGGATGGGCTTGGAACACGGAGATTGCGTGGCCCTGATGTGCTCCACTTGCTACGAGTGGAACATAGTGGACGCCGGAGTGATGTCCATAGGCGGGGTCCTGGCCACCATATATGACACCGATTCCCCAAAGCAGATGAAGGCGATAATTGAAAATTCCGGGGCGAAGACGCTGATAGTGGAAACCCGGGAGATGAAGGCCAAGGCGGAGGTCGCAGGGCTTGACGGGAAGTGCAGGGTGCTGTGCATGGAGGAAGGCGCCCTCGAAGCTGTGAAGGCCTACGCGTCCTCGGTAAAAGACGAGGAGCTCAACCGGAGGATAGACGCGGTGCAAAAGACCGACTTGTGCTCCATCGTCTACACTTCCGGCTCCACTTCCGCTCCCAAAGGGGTGGAGATAACCCATGAAAACTTCTGCGCCGCGGCCTCCAACCTCGCGGCCTACCTTCCGAGCATCCTCGCCGATCCTAAAGGCTCGGCCCTGCTCTTCCTCCCAATGGCGCACGTATTTGCCAGGACTATAAACTACATGTGCGTATTTTCGAGGGTGAGGGCGTACATTTCCAGCAATTTCAAGAACCTCGTCTCCGATCTCCAGTACTCCAAGCCTACGGCCATGATCGGAGTGCCCAGGGTCTATGAGAAGCTCTACAATGCTGTGAGCCAGAACGCCGGAATGGGGTGGAAGGGCCGCGTCTTTGCGATGTCTGTAAAGACCGCCAGGGCCTACATGCAGGAGATAAACAAGAGGGGCAAGCCCAGGCTCTACACTTCATTCCTCCGCACCGCCTTCGACACTTCCATTTATTCCAGGCTCCGGGAGCTGTTGGGAGGTAGGGCCAAGTGGCTGGTGTGCGGCGGCGCCCCGCTGGATCCCAGTCTTTTGGCCTTTTACCGCGGGGCCGGAATACCCGTATACGAGGGTTACGGGCTCACCGAAACTACGGCCCCCTGCGCCTTCTCCCCCCTCGGGCTGCCCTACAGGCACGGCAGTGTGGGAATAGCCTTCCCGGGAGCGACTTTGAGGTGCAGCGAAGAAGGGGAGATAGAAGTTAAAGGGGACTCCGTCTTCACCAGGTACCACAACAACGAGGAGGCTACAAAAGAGGCGTTCGACAAGGACGGCTGGTGCCTGACGGGGGATCTGGGCTACATCGACGATCAGGGGTTCTTGTACGTCACGGGCCGCAAGAAGAACCTAATTATAACGGCCGGAGGGAAGAACGTGGCCCCGGAGGGAATGGAAAAAGAGATAGAGAGGTGCCCGCTGGTTTCCCAGGCCGTAGTCCTGGGCGACCAGCGCCCCTTCGTCTCGGCCCTCATGACTTTAGACGAGCCGGCGCTCCGCCTCTGGCTAAGATCCCAAAAGCTCGACGAGGCGATGAGTTTGGAAGAGGCCTGCACGAACCCCGCCGTCAGGATGGAGATACAAAAATACGTAGATGAGGCCAACAGGGGAGAATCCCAGGCGGAGTCCGTGCGAAAGTTCATAGTGCTGCCCGAAGACTTCACGCAGGAAAACGGGCTTCTAACCCCTTCTATGAAGATAATCCGCAAAAAGGTCATGGACAGGTACAGCGACCTGCTGAACAAGGAAATGTACACCCCTCGCAAAGGCGCGCGCTAAGGCCTAGTAATACCCGAAAAAGTCCAGCTTCTTAGGGTCCTTCTGCCAGTCCTTGGCCACGCGCACTTCAAACCGCATGGAGGGCGTGCCGCCCAGCAGGCGCTTCAGATCCGGCATGGCATCCCTTCGCACCCTGCTCAGCACCGATCCCCCCTTCCCTATCACGATTCCCTTCTGGCTCTCCTTTTCCACATACACCTTGAAAAGGAAGGCTCTGTCCCCGACTTTTTCGCACCTGACCACCAGGGAGTGTGGGAGCTCGTCGTGGAGCAGGGGAAGGAAGGCGGAGCGGACAATTTCGGAGGCGGCCTTTTCCAGGTTTTCCCCTTCCCCTTCCGGCCCGTAGAGGGCGGGGCCCTCCGGCAGGAGGGAAGAGATGAGGTTTTCGAGCTCCGCCAAGTGGTAATGGGTGAAAGAGGAGACTGCGAGGACTTTGGTAAATTTTGCCGCGCCCTCGACTTCCTCCATCTTCCCTTTCAGCTCTTCCCTCGAAGCCGCATCCGCCTTTGTGACTAGGGCTACGACGGGTATTTGCCACTCGCTTTCCCCGTCCTTCCTCTTTGAAAGCAGGGAGTGAAGGTTTGCGATTATGCGCCTGTCGCCCTTGCCCAGCTCCTCGTCTGCAGGGGTCAAAAAGAGGGCCGCGTCTGCCGAGGCGATGGACCTGAGGGCTTCGCCGTTGAGCCTCTCCCCCAGGAGGGTGCGGGGCTTGCCTATGCCGGGGGTATCCACGAGGATGGCCTGGCAGGAGGGGAGGTTCAAAATATAGCGCGCCTCCCCCCGGGTGGTTTGCGGAAAGCTAGAGGAAAGGGCCACTTTCTTCCCTACAAGGGAATTTATAAGCGTGGACTTCCCGCTGTTGGGCCTCCCCACTATTGCGCAGAACCCCGAAGTAAAATCACTCATCTTCCTCTTCTTCCTCTTCTATCGGCTTTGCCACGATGTTTGGTATCTTTCTGCTTTTCCCGGCGGCGGCGTAGAGGATGAGCCCGTGGGTCACGACCTGCTCGTTGATTTTCGGAATGTGCCCCAAAAGCTTGGTCAAAAGGCCGTAGACGGTGTCCACGTCGTCTTCTTGGAAGTCTATGTCGAACATCTCTTCCAGATCCGATATAGGCGTCCTTGCCGGCATGTTCCACGCCGACCCTATCTTCACCGGAAGATCGTGCTGGGACTTGTCGTGCTCGTCGACCAGATCCCCCACTATCTGCTCTATCACGTCCTTCATGCTCACGAGCCCTGCGATCCCCCCGTATTCGTCCACCACCACGCTGAAGTGCTGGTTTCTGTCCTGCATCTGGTGGAACAGATCGTCTACCGGCTTGCTCTCGGGGACGAGGAAGGGTTCCCTGACGAGGCTGAGCACCCCTTCCTTTTCCGACACCGACCCCAGGGTCGTAGCGTAGATCACGTCTTTCAGGTACAAGACCCCCAAAAGGTCGTCTATATCCTCGCCTATGACCGGGATCTTGCCGAATCCGGTCTTTGAAAAGAGCCTGATGGCGTCGGCTATGGTGGCCTCTTTTTTTATGCACACTATGTCGGTGCGGGGGACCATGATCTCGCGGGTGAGCGTGTCGGAGAGGGTGACTATGTTTTTGAGCATCTCCCCGGCCGAGGCATCCAGGTTTGTAGCTTCCGCGATCCTCGCCACCATCTCTTTGCCCTGCTCTATCCTCACCTGTTCGAGCTCTTCTTCATCTTCCTCGTCTTTGTGCTTTTCCGAAAAGGCCTTGCCCCGGGGCACGAGGTGCACCAAGAGTGTCATGAACCCGCAGTGGCGCAGCATCGTCTGCAGGGGTTTGTCGCTGGAAATGACCGGGCGCAGGAAGGCCGAGAGGACGGCTATGAAGATCGCGCCTATGAAGCCCACCAGGGCCCCGAACCAGAGCCTGTCTATAAACTGAATCGCCAAAAGTGAGAGGCCCACCCCCGAAAAGATATTCATGATCACCCTCCAGAAGGAGGCCGCCGAGGCCGTGAGGGACCTCTTGTTCATCAGGTGCTGGACTTTCCTCAGCTTTTTCAGCTTTTTGGCCCTCTCAAACTGGGTGAGGTTGGAATCGGTTTGCGCGTTGAAGGAGAAGTTGTTGACGGAGGTCCTCGTAATCTGCATTACGGCGGCTTCCTGGGCCGCCAAAATCAACGATGACCACACAAAGCAGATAGTGAAAAAACTGCAAGCTGCTATGAAAACTATGTGAAGCGGACTCATAAAACTACAACCAGACGGCGCAGGGAGGGGAATCCCCTCCCCGCCCGCCGGTTGTCACAGATGTGTACACCTCCGTGCAAAGTTAAAGTTCCGGCCCGATCCTCCTTTGCCGGGCCCCTCGGGCGCCGGGCAGTACCCCTGCCCTCCCCCCAGCTCCGGTATATAGTCCGGGTGACGCGGGCCCAGGATTGGAACCTTGACGGCGCAGAGGAAGACGCAGTCAATGCGGGGAGCTCGGTGCGCCAGTTCGTAGCGCTTCCACCTTCCCAGATCGGTTATGCGATTGGAGCCCAAGCGCAGCTGCTCCTGCTCTGAATCGGTCAGCATCTGGACTGCGCGGCTCAGGTTTTCAGACAAGCCGAAAGACGACGTCTCCCACTGGCCCTGCATCCACGGGTAGTACCGTGAAAGCATTCCCCAGCGCTCCTCATCCCACTCCAATTCGTCATCTGTTTCAAAGAACATCATCGCCAGGTACATCTTCGCGTTTTTATTTACCGGGGCTGGATTGGCCTGGCGTCGCTGACGGTTCCGTACTGGTAGCGGAAAGTGAAAAGGAGGTAGCACTGCAGGGAAAACATCTGCCTCTGAAGCTTGTCGCTGTTGTGGTCGAACCCCAAAAGGTGGAGAATCCCGTGGATTTCGAGGAGCAAGATCTCGTCTATAGTCCTGTGCCCGGTGCACTGGGCCTGGATTGAGGCCACTTGGGGGCAGATCATGATGTCTCCCAGCATCCCCTCTTGGCCTTTGCCCGGCTTGATTTCGTCCATGGGAAAGCTCAGGACGTCGGTGGGGCCCTGAAGCCCCATGTACTGCTCGTGAAGGAGCGCTATGGCGTCGGGATCGGTGAACACTATCGACAGCTCGCAGCGCGGAGAGATTTTAAGCTTCCTAAAGACCCACTTTGCCGCTTCCTGGAGGGCGGACATGTCCACCTGCCAACCGGATTCGTTGTTGATTTCTACCGTCATTACTCAGCCATGCGCTCCCCGGTCAGCACGTGGGCGTGGGCGTGGAAGACGGTCTGGCCGGCGTCCAGGCCTGTGTTGAATACGAGCCTGTAGGAGCCGTTATATTCCTCTTCGGCGATCTTTTCTGCCACTTCGACTATGTGGGCCAGAAGATCCGGGTCGGCGGAGGCGACCTCGCCCACATCCCTGTAGTGCTTCTTGGGGATTACAAGGACGTGCACCTTCGCCATGGGGTGGAGGTCTTTAAAGGCCAGCACGCGATCGTCCTCGTACACCTTCTGCGAGGGGATCTCCCCCGCCGCTATCTTGCAGAAAACGCAGTCTTTTTCGCTCTCCATAAACTCTCCTGGGTCGGATTTATATAAATTAATTGTACAGAGCTTACCTGCTTCCCAGATGTGTGCTAGAATAGTGGCGCTGTCCGGGTGGCGGAATGGTAGACGCGCTAGCTTGAGGTGCTAGTGACCAACTATATCGGTCGTGCGGGTTCAACTCCCGCTCCGGACACTTTTTATGCCCGTTTCCTCCCAATCCCGCGTTTAAGCCGGCCTCCCATTTGAAAGTCATGTCTAAAATGTTTTTACAGAAAGGTCGGTGAGCATATGGCTTTAGAAAATGCTGACGATAAATCTCTAGACAAATATGAAAAAGACCTGGCTAAACTGGGCAATTTCGAAGTTGCGTCCTGCCTTGTAAAACTGGCTGAAAAAAACAGCACCGACAGCCCCGTGCTGAATGCGGGCAGGGGCAACCCCAACTGGATACAGACCGTCTCAAGACTGGCCTTCTGCAGGCTGGTGGAATTCGGCGTCCAGGAGAGCCGCCGCACCATCAGCGGCAGGGACCTGGCCGGCTACACGGAGAAGGAGGGGATGGCCAAGAGGCTCAGGGAGTTTCTCACAGATTCCCCTCAAGACTCCTTCCTCGCCAAGGCCCTCGATTACGGGGAGGTGGTTTTGGGCTTCGATCCCGACACTTTCGCGAGCGAACTTGTAAACGGGGTCCTGGGCAATGACTACCCCATGCCCAGCAGGATCCTGGAGTGCACCCAGACCGTCATCAACCACTACCTGGCCTCCATCCTCTACGGGGGGCATGACGTCAAAAAGCTCACCGAGACCACGCAGCTCTTCCCGACCGAAGGGGCCACGGCCGCCATAGCCTACATCTTCAATTCCCTCAAAGAGAACCACCTCATCGCCCCCGGGGACAAGATCATCCTCAATACCCCCATCTTCTCCCCCTACCTGGCCATCCCCCAGCTCAACGACTACAGGCTGAAGACCATAGACCTCAAATCTATAGAATCCGACCACTGGCAGCTGAAAGCCGAAGCCGTAGAGGCCCTGAACGACTCCGAAGTCAAGGCCCTGATACTGGTCAACCCCTCAAACCCGGGATCTGTGGCCCTCTCCGGGCCGACCCTGGAGGCGCTCAAAGACGCCGTAAAGAAAAACCCGAAGCTCATGGTGATAACCGACGACGTCTACAGCACCTTCGCCTCAGAGTTCCGCAGCGTCTACAGCGTCATCCCCTTCAACACCCTCCTCGTCTACTCCTACTCCAAGCTCTACGGCGTCACCGGCTGGAGGCTGGGCGTCTTGGGCATAAACGAAGAAAACGTCTTCGATTCCCTCATCGCCCAGCTCCCCAAGGGGCAGAAGGCCGAGGTCGACAAGCGCTACGGCCATGACTCCATGGATCCGGAAAATATGAAGTTCATAGACAGGATTGTGGCGGACAGCCGCTCCATAGGCCTCTACCACACTGCGGGCCTCTCCACCCCCCAGCAGATCATGGAGGACCTCTTCTCCCTGGCGCACCTGGTCAACACCGCCCAGGGGGAGAAGGACTACTACATAGAGGAGGCCTGCGATCTGGTGGACGCCAGGTACGCCTCTTTGAACAAGGCTCTGGGGATAGAGGATTTCAACAATTCCCGCAACACCAAGTACTACTCCCTGGTGGACGTGTACGCCATAGCCGAGAAGCACTACGGCAAGGAATTTTCCACCTGGCTCGCCACCCACTTCGACAGGCTGGACTTCCTCTACAAGCTCGCCTCCCGCTATGGAGTCGTGCTGATGGACGGGGTGGGATTCGGCTCCAACAAGGGGATCGTGAGGGTGTCGGAAGCCAACCTCCCCGACCCCGCCTACCCGCAGATAGGGGAGAAAGTGAGGAAGCTCCTCGAGGACTATTTCGAGCGCTGGCAAAAGGAGAAGTAGAGCTTTCGGGAGGGGGGATGAGTTTATAATAATAGACGGATTCTCTTTTTATCCAATCAAGAAAAAGGAACGTTTATTATGGATTCTCCTCTCGGGACCCCATGGGTGAAGAACGGATCGGGCAGCGGTTCGTTCGAAGACGTAGACAGGTATTTCAGGGCTGCAAATTACATGTCCGTAGGGCAGATTTACCTAAAGTCCAACCCCCTCATGAGGGAGCCCTTCACGCGCGATGACGTAAAGCAGAGGCTCGTGGGGCACTGGGGCACCACCCCCGGCCTGAACTTCCTCTTCGGACACGTAAACAGGCTCATCAAGGACCATAAGCAGAACACCGTGTTCATCATGGGCCCGGGCCACGGCGGCCCTGCGGGAAGAGTCCAGTCCTTCATAGACGGCAGCTACCGCCACGTCCACCCCGAAATGCCCGCGGGGGAGGAGGGCCTGGAGCGCTTCTTCCGCCAGTTCTCCTGGCCCGGCGGGGATCCGTCGCACTTCGGCCCAGAAATCCCCGGGA
>JAFYIA010000015.1 GCA_017538865.1 Aeriscardovia sp.
AACGGGAACTACAAGTATCCCGAAGGGTTTGATCCCGAATCCAACGAGTGGCTCCCCGGATATGAAAAGCAGAGGGAGGAGTGGGAGGCCGAATACGCGGCCGCCAGGAACCTCTGGCTGGAGCACAGGCAGTTCGTCGTAAAGCAGAGGGCCCACGAGCTCGAAAGCGCCGAGAAGGAAAAGGAGGCCGAGGCCCCCAAGGCCATCGAAGCCTCCGGCGAGGAAGGGGCGCGAAGCTCCCTCCTGCACAACGACAAGCTCGCCGAGCTCAAGGAGCAGCTCTCCGAGGAAGCGTAGTTTCACAGGCTACCATTGATCGGGGCGAAAGCCCCCTTCAAAATTGGTAGGGATATGGCTATAGAGAAACTGCGAAAAGATTTCAAGGTAAATGAAGATTGGAAGCCTTCCGGCGACCAGCCGCAGGCGATAGAGGAGATCTTCAAAAAATTCAAATCCGGCAAAAGAGACGTGGTGCTCATGGGCGCCACCGGGACCGGAAAGAGCGCCACGGCGGCGTGGGCCATAGAAAAGCTGAACAAGCCCACCCTGGTCATAGAACCCAATAAAACCCTGGCTGCACAGATGTGCCAGGAGCTGCGCGCCCTGTTCCCCAATAACTCGGTAAACTACTTCGTAAGCTACTACGACTATTACCAGCCCGAGGCCTACATCCCCCAGAGCGACACCCATATCGAAAAAGACGCTTCCATAAACGAGGAGGTCGACAGGCTCCGGCACGCGGCTACGGCGGCGGTCCTCACCCGAAGCGACTGCATAGTGGTCTGCACTGTCTCCTGCCTCTACGGCCTTGGGTCTCCAAAAGAATACCTGGCCCAGATGTTGAAAGTTTCGGTCGGAGACAAATCCGACCGGCAGGAGCTTTTGAGAAAATTCGTATCCATGCAGTACAAGAGGAACGACGCGAACCTGCAGCGGGGGTGCTTTAGGGTCAGAGGGGGGACTGTCGACATAATCCCGGCCTATATGGACAAGATCGTCCGCATCGAGCTCTTCGGAGACGAAGTTGACGGGCTTGAAATCCTGGATCCGACTACCGGCGAAGCGGAAGGGAAGCCGGAATCTGTGGCGATCTTCCCTGCCACCGAGTACGTCTCAAACGAGGAGCAGAGGGAGAGGGCCGTCGGGGACATCAAAGAAGAGCTTGAAGGCCAGCTGGAATTTTTCAGGTCCCACGGCAAGCTTCTCGAAGCCGAAAGGCTAGAAGAGAGGGTCAATTTCGACCTGGATTCCATCAAAAACATCGGCTTTTGCCCGGGCATCGAAAACTACTCCAGGTTCTTTGACGGCAGGAAGGAGGGGGAGCCCCCCAGCACCCTTTTGGACTTCTTCCCCAAAGATTTCCTCACCGTGATAGACGAATCCCATATCACCCTCCCTCAGATCAGGGCGATGTTTGAAGGCGACAGGAGCCGCAAGAGGACGCTGGTAGATTACGGCTTCCGCCTCCCCAGTGCCTGCGACAACAGGCCCCTGACCGAGGAAGAGTTCGACGGCAAGCGCGGCCAGACCCTCTACCTTTCGGCCACCCCGGGGCCCCTGGAGCTTGAAAGGGCCGGCGGGGAAAAGGTGTAGCAGATCATCCGGCCCACGGGCCTTTTGGACCCAAAAGTGGAAGTCAGAAGCGAAAAGGGACAGGTCCGGGACCTCATAGAAGAGATAAAGAGGAGGAAGAAGAAGGGCGAAAAGGCCCTAGTCACGACCCTCACCAAGAAGATGGCCGAAGATCTTTCGACTTACTTCAGGGAGGAGGGGATAAAGTCCGAGTACCTCCACTCCGACATCCCCACCCTGGACAGGATCGAAATCCTAAACAAGCTCAGGGACGGAAAGCTCGACGCCGTAGTCGGAATCAACCTCCTCAGGGAGGGCCTGGATCTTCCGTCAGTGTCCTTAGTGGCTATTTTGGACGCCGACAAAGAGGGGTTTTTGAGGTCGTTTACGAGCCTTATCCAGATTATCGGCCGGGCCGCCAGGAATGCCGAGGGGACCGTGATAATGTACGCCTCCTCCGTCACGGCGGCCATGCGGGAAGCCATAAGGGAGACGGAGCGCAGGCGCAAAAAGCAGCAGGCGTGGAATGAGGCGAGGGGGATAACCCCCAGATCGATTGAGAAAAAGGCAGCTCCCCCCGCCCTCGTAGAAAAGAAGGAAAAGCCGCCCAAAAAGCGTTTTTCCGCCCCCCCGAGGGATGAGGGCTCCACTCCCCAGGAACTGTTCGAAAAGATGATGGAGGCGTCAAAAAACATGGACTTCGAGCTGGCGGCGGCGCTCAGAGACGAGCTGGAAGAAATGGGAGTAGATCTGAAGAGCTTCAAAAAGTAGTCCCCATGGCCTTTAAAATCATTTCCCTAACCTGCATTTTCTCCCTGTTCTTTTTCGACATGTACTGGAGCTCGAAGTCGCTCTCGCTTAACTCCGCGGCCGTGCGCCTGGTCTTTTTGGTGGGCTGCGCCGCGATCTTCGGCTGGATCCTCTCCTCCCTCTCGCTCAAAGACTCCCTCAACTTCTTTTCGGGCTACATTACCGAGTACTCGCTCTCCATTGACAACCTCTTCGTCTACGGCCTGATTTTGCAGTTCTTCAAAGTCCCGGAGGCCCTCTCCAACTGGAGCCTGTCTGTGGGGATTTTCCTTGCGGTCCTGATAAGGCTGGTTTTGATAGTTTTGGGCTCGAGGCTGCTTTCCGACTTTTCTTTCCTTTTCTTTCCCTGCGGGGCCTTTTTAATAATCGTGGCCGCAAAGAACGCGGCCTCCTTCTGGAAGAAGAAAGGGGGAGAGAAAAAGAAGGGGGGGCTTTTAGGGAGGCTCTCCCGCATCCTCCCCCAAGGGGGCTACAGGGGGAAAAAGCTCTTTTACA
>JAFYIA010000016.1 GCA_017538865.1 Aeriscardovia sp.
CCCCCGCCGTAGGAGTAGTCCCCTCCTGCTCCGGCCCAGGGGTCCTGGGGGGCCTGCTGGATCGGCGCGGAGGGGCGCTGGGGGGCCTTGTTGGAAAAGCCCTGCGGGGCGAAGTCCTCCCTGGGGGTCCGGGTCACCGAGCAGGAGGCGTACATGAGGGAAGGCCCCACGTCCGTCACTTTAAGCTCCGTAGCCGTGCGCTTTTCGCCTTGCTGGGTCTGGTAGGAACGCGCGGTGAGCGTGCCCTGCACTATTACCCTCATGCCCTTGGCAAGGGAATTTACGACGTGATCGGCCAGGTTCCCCCATGCCGAGCAGTTCATAAACAGGGTCTCGCCCTCCTGCCTCTGGCCGGTAGAGGAATCCACCCTGTAAGGGGTGGATCCCACCCGGAAAGAGGCGAGCTTGGACCCGCTCGGAAAGCTCCTCAGCTCCGGATCCGCCGTGAGGTACCCGATCAGGGTTACGAAAGTTTCATTGGGCATTAGCGCTTGTCCTCGCGCAGGACCTTGGTGCGCACCACGCTTTCGTTCAGCTTCATCTGCCTGTCGAGCTCTGCGCAGGCTTCGGGGGTGCAGGAGAAGTGGGCTACGAGGTAGAACCCGTCGTCGAGTCCGTTTATCTGGTAGGCGAGGCGCCTCTTGCCCCAGTAGTCTATGTCTTTGACTTCGCCGCCGTCTTCCGTGACGACGGTCATGAACTGTTCCATCAGCTTCTTAACGCTGGCCTCTTCCATTGAAGGGTTGATGATGGCCATCATTTCGTAAGGATGAGACACTTAACCTCCTTTGGTCTTTTTCGGCCGCGCGGGGCGCGGCAGGAGTTTTACTCGTTAATTCAGTTTACTTGCGGGGCCTTACAATCCCCGAGGCCGAGGGAAGCCAGATCCTGGCACCTTGAGTCGGAAAAGTGGCTTATGAGGCAGTTGGCTATGACCCTGTAGCCCTCATAGCTGGGGTGGAAGCAGTCGGAGCACCAGAACCACTTGGTGTCCCCGTAAGGGGTTCCCACAGTCTGGTTGACGTAGAAGGCCCCGCTGTCGTCGCATACCTCCTGGGCCACTTTGGCCTGGTGCAGGGTGGCCTTCTTGAGGCGCTCCTGCAGGGCGCGGCCGAAGGCCGGCACCATGTAGACTTCGGCCGAAGAGAATACTATGACCCTATTGGCAAGGGCCTTGGCCATGCCTATGGAATCTTTGAGCTCGTTTTGCCACTTTTCATCTGCGGGCCTGAAGGCCATGAGATCGTTGCTCCCCGCGCAGAGCATCAAAACGTCCCAGTGCCTCCCTTCGAGGGAGGGGAGCATCCTGTAGCGCGCGCGGGTGAGGGTGGCTCCGAACTTTCCCACAAGCTCCCACTCCACGTTCCTGTTCATCCTCTTGGACAAGAGCCTCAAAAACTGGGGGATGAGGCCGTAACGGGTGTTGGAGCATCCGCATCCTAAGACCATGGAGTCCCCCACGGCCACGGTGGACAGGGGCCTTTGCTCCCCGCCTTCGACTTCGATCAGCCCCTTTTTCTCCCCCGGGGGCTCTTTGGCAAAATCCATATTCTTTAGCTTTAAAGCGTCTATAGACGCCGCCATCTTTTCTAAGGCGTTCATAATCCTTCTTTCGCCCGCGGCCTATTCTTCCGCCACGAGATCCAAATAACCGTCTTCCCACCTGTCTTCAACACCGTCGGGGAGCAATAAAATCCTGTCGGGCCTGAGGGCTTCGAGCGCCCCTCTGTCGTGGGTGACGAGGATGCAGGCCCCCTTGTATCCCGATATCGCCTCCAGGATCTTTTCGCGGCTCGCAGGGTCGAGGTTGTTGGTGGGCTCGTCGAGCAGCAGCAGGTTCGCCCCCGAATAGGCAAGGGAGGCCAGGGAGAGGCGCGTTTTCTCCCCGCCGGAGAGCACCCCTGCCCTTTTATACACTTCGTCGCTTGAAAAAAGAAACCCGCCCAGGGCCGTCCGGGCCTCTTCCTCGCTCATCTTGGGACAGGACGCCATCATGTTTTCAAGCACCGTCCTCTCCCCATCGAGGTTTTCGTGCTCCTGGGAAAAGTAGCCCACCCTGCACTTTTCCCCTAGGGCGGCCTCCCCGTCGCCGGGAGGGAGCTGCCCGGAGAGGAGCCTGAGGAACGTGGTCTTGCCGGCTCCGTTGGCTCCGAGGACGGCGATCCTGGAGTCCCTTTCCACCGTGAGGTTCAGGTCTTCTAGAAGGGGCCGGCCTCCGTAGCCGTAGGAGAGGCCCCTGCACTCGGCCAGGATCCTCCCGCCCCTCTCGGGCTCGGGGAGGCGTATGGCGGCGCTCTTTTCCCTTTTGGCCTCGAACCTGTTGTCCTCCAAAAGCTTTTCGGCCCGCCTCTCCATGTTTTTGGCCGCCACGGCCTTAGTGGCCTTAGCCCCCAGGGAGGCGCTCACTTTCAAAAGCTTTTCGGCCTGCTTTTTGGCGTTTTCCGCGGCCTTCCTCGCCCTTTCTTCCCGGGCCGCCCTCTCCTTCAAAAAGGCAGAGTAGCCGAGGGAGTACTTGTCGAAGACCCCGTCGTGCAGGTACCAAATGGCGTTGGCGCACTCGTCCAGAAGCTTTTGGGAGTGGGAGATCAGGAGCAGCGCCCCGCCGAACTCCTTGAGCTTTTCGGTGAGCCACTCCACGGCTCCGGCGTCCAGGTGGTTGGTGGGCTCGTCGAGGATGAGGGTATCGGCCCCGGCAAAGATTATCCTGGCAAGCTCCACCCGCCTCTTCTGCCCTCCCGAGAGGGCCGAGAGCGGCGCGTCCATATAGTCTGCGATTTCCAGGCGGGAGGCCATTTTGGAGGCCTCGGCCTTGGCGCTCCACCCCCCTTCGGCCTCGAACCTTTCAGACAGCTTCTCCAGGCGGGAGATGTCTCTTTCGAGGTTTTCCCCGCCTTCCACCGCTTTCTGGGCCTCCTCCATCTTCTTCATGAGGGAGGATAGGCCTTTGGCGGAGAGGATCCTCTCCATCACCGTCTGGGACTGGTTGGCGGCCCGGGTCTCCTGGGGGAGGTACCCCAAAGCCCCCCGGATCTGCACCTTCCCACCTTCGGGGGGGAGGTCTCCCACGAGGGTTCTGACGAACGTGGTCTTGCCGGCCCCGTTCCTACCCACCAGCCCTATCTTTTCCCCGGCCCCTATGGAAAAGGACGCGGGGTACAGTATCTGCCTGGCCCCCCAGCTTATGGACAAGTCATCGGCCGTAATCGACATGGAATTTTTCCTTAAAAGCAAAAGTTATCTAATCTAGACTTTAGAGTAATGTCGCGAAAACCCGCAAAAAAACAGAAGGCAGAATGTCACAGGAAAACGGCGTTTTTATAGAAGACCTCTCGAATCTGGAAGCAAACAAAAAAATCGTCATAAAGGGCGCCTGCGAGCATAACCTCAAAGGGGCGGACCTTGAAATCCCCAAAAACAAGCTGGTGGTGTTCACCGGGCTCTCGGGCTCGGGCAAAAGCTCGCTGGCCTTCGACACCCTCTGCGCCGAAGGCCAGAGGAGGTACATGCAGTCCCTCTCCTCCTACGCCCGCCAGTTCCTGGGCCAGATCCCCAAGCCCAAAGTGGATTCGATAGAAGGGCTCAGCCCCACGATCTCGATAGATCAGAAGACCACCAACCACAACCCGAGGTCTACCGTGGGCACAGTGACCGAGATCTACGACTACATGAGGGTGCTCTTTTCCAGGGTCTCCGTCCCCCACTGCCCGGTGTGCTTCGAAGAGGTGGGCAGGCAGAGCGCCGAGCAGATAGTGGACGCAATTTTGGACAGGGGCGGGGAGGTCGAGATCCTCGCGCCCCTGGCCCGGGAGAAGAAGGGCGCCTTCGAGGGGCTCTTTTCCGATCTAGCCTCCAAGGGCTACGCCAGGGCCGTGGTCGACGGGAAGTACTGCAGGACGGGGGAGCCCCCGGAGCTTAAAAAGCAGGAAAAGCACACCGTCTTCGCCCTCGTAGACAGGCTCAGCCTCGGGCCGGGAGAGAGGAGCCGGCTGACAGACTCGGTCGAAAGCGCGCTGGATCTTGCGGGCGGGAGCGTGGTGGCCAGGTTCAAGTCCGGCGGGGGGGCCGAAGACGAGTTCTTCAGCGAAAAAGTCTCCTGCCCCAACGGGCACGTCTTCGACCTCGACATGGAGCCGCGCAGCTTTTCTTTCAACTCCCCCCTCGGGGCGTGCCCTTCGTGCGGGGGGCTGGGGTCAAAAGAGGAGATGGACCTCTCCCGGGTCATAAAGAATCCCTCCCTCTCCCTTTCCCAGGGGGCCGTGGATCCCTGGAGCCACCAGATAACCGACCACTCCGAAGAGCTTCGGGATCTTGGCCGGCAAATGGGGTTCGGCATGGATACCCCCTGGAAGGACCTTCCTAAAGAGGCGAAGGACGCCATCCTGTACAAGGGGTACGGCTTTAGCGAGGGCGCGCCCGTGAAGAACAGGTGGGGCCAGAAGAGGAGCCGGATCTTCGGGTTCGAGCCCGTCTCCCACTGGCTGGATCGGAAGATTTCCCAAACCGATTCGGAGCTCATCCGGAGCTGGTACTCCAAGTGGATGCACTCGACCGTGTGCTCGGAGTGCGGGGGAAAGAGGCTCAGGCCCGAGATTTTGGCCGCATGGATTGGCGGCAAGTCCATAGTGGACGTGTGCCAGATGCCGATAAAGGAAGAGGCGGAGTGGGTAAAAAGCCTCAGCCTCACCCCAAAGCAGGAGCTCATAGCCAAAGACGCCCTGAAGGCCATAGGCCAGAGGCTGGAGTTCCTTTTGGACATAGGCCTCGACTACCTGACGCTTATGAGGTCCGCCTCCACCCTCTCCGGAGGCGAGGCGCAGAGGATAAGGCTCGCCAACCAGATAGGCTCCAAGCTCACCGGGGTGATGTACGTCCTAGACGAGCCCTCCATAGGGCTGCACCAGAGGGACAACGACAAGATGCTTTCGACCTTGAGGAGCCTGCAGGCCCTCGACAACACGGTGATAGTGGTGGAGCACGACGAAGACACGATAAGGAGCGCCGACTGGCTGGTGGACGTGGGACCCCTGGCCGGAAAAGGCGGGGGAGAGATAATCTACTCGGGCGTCCCCGGGGGAATTTCGAGGGCGCCCCTCTCCATAACGGGCCAGTACATGACGGGGAAAAGGAAAATCTCCGTCCCTGCCTCGAGGAGGGCGCCCGGAGGGTGGCTGAGCCTGAAGGACGTGAACAGGAACAACTTAAAGCACCTCGACGTCTCCATCCCCCTCCAGGTCTTTTCGACCATTACGGGGGTGTCGGGATCGGGCAAGTCCACCCTCATGGACGACATCCTCTACCCCAGGCTCTCGAGCGCCCTCAACGGCTCCTCGGCCAGCGTGGACGAGGCGGAGGGGAGGATGGAGGGCTCTGAGGCCCTGGACAAGGTAATCTACATCGACCAGTCCCCGATAGGCCGCACCCCGCGCTCGAACCCGGCCACCTACACCGGGGTGTGGAACGCGATAAGGGACCTTTTCGCGCGCACCCCGGAGGCCCAGGTGCGGGGCTACAAGCCGGGCCGTTTCTCCTTCAACGAGAAGGGGGGGAGGTGCGAGACCTGCCACGGGGACGGGGTGATAAACATAGAGATGAACTTCCTCCCGGCGGTGCAGATAACCTGCGACGCCTGCCAGGGCAGGAGGTACAACAGGGAGACCCTGCAGGTGGAGTACAACGGGAAGAACATCTCCCAGGTGCTGGAGATGACGGTGAGCGAAGCCGCCGCCTTCTTCAAAAACATCCCCCCGATCCTGCGCTACCTCAAGGCCCTGGAAGACGTGGGCCTGGGGTACATCTCCCTGGGGCAAAACGCCACCACCCTCTCCGGAGGGGAGGCCCAGAGGGTGAAGCTCGCCTCCGAGCTCCAAAAAAAGCAGACCGGAAGGACCATCTACCTTCTGGATGAGCCCACCACGGGCTTGCACGCCGAAGACGTGAGGAAGCTTTTGGAGATCTTCAAGAGGCTCGTAGACAAAAAGAACACCCTGGTGGTGATAGAGCACAACCTGGACGTGATAAAGAGCTGCGACTGGGTGATAGATCTCGGCCCCGAAGGAGGGGACAAGGGCGGGAAGGTCGTGGCCGCGGGCACTCCAGAGGAAGTCGCAAAGGCCGGGACCTGGACCGGAAAGTACCTCTCCAGGGCCCTGTGCTAGACCCCGCCTCGGCTCCCAAAAGGCAGGACATCCCCGACACTTTCGGCGTCTACAAGTGGAAGGACGCGGAGGGGAAGGTCATATACGTGGGGAAAGCCAAGAGCCTGAGGAGCCGCCTCTCCTTCTACTTTCAGCCCCCCTCGGCCCTCCCTCCCAGGACCCGCAGCATGGTGGCTGCAGCCGCGGGCCTCGAGTGGACGGTAGTGGACAACGAGCTGGAGGCCCTAGCCCTGGAGTACTCCTGGATAAAGGAGTTCGACCCCAAGTTCAACGTGGTCTTCAAAGACGACAAGAGCTACCCGTACCTCGCGCTTTCGGCAAAAGAGGAGTTCCCGCGCCTCTTCGTCTCGAGGCACTCCAAAAAGCGGGGCCTCCTCTTTTTCGGCCCCTTCGCCAACCTGAAGCTCTCCCGGCTCCTGGGGCCCCTGACGCAGATCTTCCCGCTGCGCACCTGCAGCGACGAAGCCTTCAAGAGGCACCGGGCGCACGGGAGGGCCTGCATCCTCTACGAACTGGGCAGGTGCTCCGGGCCCTGCGTGGGGGCGGTGGGAAAGGAAGAGTACGCCGCGATCGCGAAGGCCTTTTCCTCCGCCCTCTCCTCCCCTTCTAAGGCGGAAGAAGAGAAGGCGAAGCTGAAGAGGGAAATCGAAGAGGAGAGTGGGGGCTTCAACTTTGAAAAGGCGGCCCGGGCCCGGGACGAGCTTCGGGCGCTGGAAGAAGTGACGGAAAAAAACTCGGTCCTGAGGGCCTCGGGGGACGAAGACGTGTTCGCCCTGGCCGCGGGGAACGGGATCTCCTACTTTTACCAGATGTCTGTGAGAGGGGGGCGCATCCGGGCCGAGAGGAGCTGGAGCGCCGACTTTGTGGAGGAAGAGACGGAAGGGGGGCTCCTCTCCCGGCTGCTCTTTTCCTTTTATTCCTCCCGGCCCCAGGAGGGCTTTGAAGCGGACAGGTCTACTGCTCCCGGGGAGGGCTTTCAAAAAACCTCCCCCTCGTGGCCCAAGGAGGTTCTAGTCCCCTTCCTGCCCGAGGATGCCAAAGGCCTTGGGGAAATGCTCTCCTCCCTTTCCGGCAGGAAGGTTGAAGTGAGGGTTCCCAAGAGGGGCCCGCGCCGTTCGCTCCTCGAAGAGGCGCAAAAAAATGCGCAGGAGGGGCTGAGGAGGCTTGAAAAAAGCCCCCTCAAAAGGGCCGAGGCCCGACGGAGGGCGCTGGAAGAGGCGCAAAAGTTCCTCTCCCTCCCTTCCCTCCCCCTCCACATCGAGGGCTTCGACATCTCCAATTCCGCCTCCGGGGGGGAGCAAGTGGGCTCCTGCGTGTCTTTTGCAAACGGGGAAAGGGACAGCGGAGGCTACAAAAAGTTCGCCCTCCCGACCTGTAAAGACGATCTGGGGGCGCTGGAAGAAGTGGTCAGAAGGCGGTATGAAATGGATCTCCCCCTCCCGGACCTGGTTCTGGTGGACGGGGGCCCAGAGCAGCTCAAGGCCGCCAGGCGCGGACTTGACGAAGCCCTCGGGAAACGGGGCTCCCGGGTCCCCCTGGCCGCCCTTTCAAAGAGGCTGGAAGAAGTGTGGCTGGAAGGGAACCCCTTCCCCCTGGTCCTCTCCAGGACCGGCCCCGCCCTCCTCCTTTTGGAGCAGGTGAGGGACGAATCCCACCGATTCGCCATTTCCTACCACCGATCGCTCAGGCGCAAGGGCCTCGAGGAGGGATGAGGACTAAAATGGAAAGAGAGACAGTTGTCACGAGGAAATTTCAAAAAAGCGTTTAAAGCTCCGCCCTCTTGGGCGCGCATATGCATTTTTTTCCCAAATAGCGGTGAGAGAGGCGAAGTGTGAGGGGAAACGAAGTTTATAACGAATTGGCGGGCGTAAGCCTAAGCCCTTCCATGCGGGAGATTCAGATAGCCGTCATGCTGAGGCTGGCTATGACGATCAGCGTCTCGGAAAGGAGGCTCTCCCTCGAGTGCACCTTCAAGTCCCAGCCTTCGGCCGTATGGCTCAAGGAGGCCGCAAAAGAGGCGTACTCCGTCCCGTCCGAGTTCAAGAGGGTGCCCAGCCAGGGGGGCTCTTACGCCTTCGCGGTGTCTTTCAACGGCGTCGACGCCAAAAAGCTCCTGCTTTTCAGCAGGCTTCTGGACGTAAAGACCAAGAAGATCGCGCCGGCCTTCCCCTCCTTCATAGACGTCTCCTCCATACCCGTGGCGAAGACGGTGTGGAGGGGGGCCTTTATGGCCCGGGGGGAGTTGAACCCCGAAAAGAAATCTGGGGCCAAGATCTACTGCCCCTTCCCGGATCTGCTGGCGCAGCTGGAGGATGCGGCCGGCGCCCTGGGGCTTGAGGCGCAGATCAACATCCGCGGGAGAAAGAAGAGCGTGGAGGTGCCGCCTGCAGAGCAGACGGTAAAGCTTTTGAACCTCATAGGGGCCGGAGAGTGCGCGAAAACCATCCGCGCCTCCTACGAGCGCAAGAGCGAAGAAGGGGCGAAGCATGTGGTGGCCCAGCTCTACGAGGCCAACCGGAAGCGCAGCTCCGAAGCCGCCGGCAAGGCTTGCGAAAGGATCCGCAACGCCTTCAAAATCCTGGAAGGGAGCAAAATCAAACCGGAACTCAGGGAGGCCGGGGAGCTCAGGCTCAAATACCCCAACGCCACCCTCAGCGAGCTTGGGGCGCTGGCAAGCCCCCCCATAAGCAAGGATGCCGTAGCCGGAAGGATGAGGCGCCTCTACAGGCAGGCCGCAGAAGCCAAAAATTCCGCCCCCGCGCCCAAGGCCAATCAGCAATTTGGGGCCTTTTGATCTTATGAACTAAACTCGTTACTAAAAGCGCTTTGACCCGTATTAGGAAGGAAAAATGGAAAGCATAGAGAAACTTGGGGATCTGACGGGCAAGACCGTCCTGGTCAGGTGCGATTTCAACGTGCCTGAGAACGACAAAGGGGAAATAACCGACGACAGGCGCATAAGGGCCGCCATTCCGACTTTAAAGAGCCTTCTGGACCGCGGGGCCAAGCTCGTGGTCACGGCCCACCTGGGGCGCCCTGGCGGGAAGGAGGACAAAGCCTACAGCCTCGCCCCCGTGGCTCAGAGGCTTTCCGAGCTCTTGGGCGCCCCGGTGATCCTCGCCAAGGATGCCGCCGGCCCCGATTCCAAGAAGCTCGCAAAAGAGCTCAGGCCCGGCGAGGTGCTGCTTTTGGAAAACATCCGGTTCAGGCCGGAAGAGACCAGCAAGGACGAGGCCGAGAGGATGAAGCTCGCCGAAGACCTCGCCTCCCTGGCCGACCTCTTCGTCTTCGACGGCTTCGGCGTCGCCCATAGGAAGCACGCCTCCAGCTACGACGTCTCCAAGCTCCTGCCCAGTTACATGGGGCTTTTGGTGGAAAAGGAGCAATCCGCGCTCACCCGCGCGCTGGAGGATCCGGCCAGGCCCTACACCGTGGTAATGGGAGGGGCCAAGGTCTCCGACAAGCTCAAGGTCATAGTGAATCTTTTGGACGTGGCCGACAGGATCCTCATAGCTGGCGGCATGGCCTATACCTTCATCAAGGCCAACGGAGGGGAGATCGGCCAGTCCCTCCTCGAGCCCGACATGCTCGACGAAGCCAGGGAGTGCATGAGGATCGCCAAGGAGAAGGGCGTGGAGTTCCTCCTCCCCAAGGACCTCGTCGTGGCGGACGCCTTCTCCAACGACGCCTCCACGGAAATCGTGGACGCCTACAAGGTTCCCGAGGACATGATGGGGATGGACGTGGGGCCCAAGACCTGCGAAGAGTTTGCGTCCAAAATTAAGGATTCCAAGACCGTGTTCTGGAACGGCCCCCTGGGGGTGTTCGAGTTCCCGAAGTTCGCAGAAGGCACCCGCTACATCGCCCAAGCCATGAAGGAGGCCACCGCCAACGGGGCCTTCACAATCATCGGCGGCGGAGACAGCGCGGCCGCCGTAGACGCCTTCGGATTCAAGGACGGGGACTTCTCCCACATTTCCACCGGGGGCGGCGCCTCTCTGGAGTTCCTCAAGGGCGAAGGGCTCCCCGCGCTCAAGGAAAAGTAAGCATGGCCCAACCTTGCGCCCCCTGGCTCCTGGCCGCCAACTGGAAAATGAATATGGACCACCTGCAGACTTTGGAGTTCATAAGGGAGCTCAGCGTCCTCCTGCCCAGAGGGGAGGGGGAGGGAGGCGGAGCGGAGATGGCGATCTTCCCGCCCTTCACGAGCCTGCGCACGGCCCAGGTCTTTTCGGCCTCTTACGGCGTGCCGCTCTCCCTGGGGGCCCAGGACGTTTCCCCCCACTCCTCGGGGGCGTTCACGGGCGAGGTTTCGGCTTCCATGCTCGAGCGCCTCGGGTGCAGGTACGTCCTGGTGGGGCATTCGGAGAGCAGGAAGAACCACCACGAGACGAAAGAGGAGCTCGTGGGCAAGGCGAAAAACTCCATAGCCTCCCGCATGACCCCGATACTCTGCGTAGGGGAGAAAGAAAAGGGCGGCGAAGGCATAGGGGAGGCGTGCCGCCAGGCGGAAGAGGTCTTCTGCGATCTGAGCCCCGAGGAGAGGGCGAAGGTGATAGTCTCTTACGAGCCCGTGTGGGCCATAGGCTCCTCCACTACCGCCTCCCCCGAGAGGATTTCCGACGCGGCCTGCGCCCTCAAGGCGGACCTGTTGGAAAAGTTCGGCGCCTCTCCCAGAATCCTCTACGGGGGGTCTGTGAACGAGGGGAACATAGAATCTCTCAAGGGCCTGGGGCTTGGCGGGTTCCTGGTGGGCAGGGCCAGCCTGAGGATCAGCTTTTGAACCGGGGCGGTGGTCATGCGGAGGAATTTCTCCTGCCGCAGATCGTCACTGGTTTGGCGCATGGCATTCGCTCA
>JAFYIA010000017.1 GCA_017538865.1 Aeriscardovia sp.
CCGTGCAGATTTCTTCCTTCGACCTCCAAAAGGGGGGGTACAGGATAAGCGATGTGGACGGGGCCCTGATGCGCCTGGAGCGGGCGATTTCGGACAAGCACACCCGCTGGGAAGTGGAGTACAGGGGGACGGAGGGGTGGATGGAAGAGACCCTGGGCCTGGCCCTCACCCTAAAGCCGAGGGTGCAGGCGCCCCTTTGCAAGCGCTTCGACAATGGCAAGAGGAAGTCCGTTTCCTACGACAGGCAGCAGGTTGACCAGGTCATGGACGATTCCTGGTACACCATCTGCAAGCACCTGTCCATAAGCCCCGAAGCCAAGCTCAGAGATCCTTTGGATGTGGATGCGATAGGGGTGTCGGACTCGATTTTCACCCAAAAGAAGGGCAAAAAGGGCTACGGCGAACCCTCGGTGGACGCGTACCTCAACCGCGTGGTTCAGGTCTTGAACAGAATCGAATCTTTCAAGCGCCTGGGGTACAGGATGCCGGATCCCTCCTCCCTGCGCCCCTCAAGGAGGGGGTTCGAAGAGGAAGTGGGGACAGGGCCTAGGGAGAGGGAGGAGAAGGTGTACGTGCAGGCCTCTTCCGAGCATCCGGATCTAGGATCTTTGGTCTCCAGGCTGGATGAGGAAGGGGAAGGCGAAAAGACCGCGGCCTCTTCCTACCCGCACTCCCCTTTGAAACCCGATCCCCCCTCCGACCCTCCCTCCCAAAGCCGCGGGCCTGCGGATGGCGAAGAAGAGACGAAGATTTGGCAGCCCTCCCCTTCCCCGGCCGCCTCTCCGGCCCCCTTGCAGCGCAGGCGCCACGCGCAGAGCAAAAAGTTCTTCGGATTTTCCAAGCACTCTTCCAGGCGAGAGGGAGATGAAGATTAACCCCTCCGATGCTCCTTACGAAAAAACCAAATAGAAAAAGGCAGAAGTATTACTGGTCCGCAGGAATCCGCTTCACGAGCACCCTCTGCATTTTCATAGTCCTCATGGTCCTTTTGGCCCTGGCGTCCCAGGCCGCCAAGGTCAGCTGGAGCGACAAGCCGCTCAACCGCACCATTCAGCCTGTGACGGCCAACACGGCCGTAGACATGGTTCCCGATTCCAAGTCCGTCCGATGCACCTCCTCCCAGAAGGCGGCCGGAGTGGGCCTCTGCGCCCTCTCCCTTGCCACAGGGAAGTACAAGGTCGGCCTGAAGCTTGAAGAGTTCACGGGCGTCGAGGAAAAGACCGGATACAAGCAGAACATCCGCCTCCTCCTGCACTACCCCATAGGGGACAAGGGCGAGATGCCGGGGATAATATTCCTCTCCGGGGCGGGCACCGGGAGCGCCACAGGCGCTTTCCAGGATCAGGCCTACTACTTCGCCTCCGCGGGGTTCCTGGCGGCCACGATAGACAAGCCCGTCTGGCACACCACCCCCATTACCCGCGACTACCCCTCTATGGCAAGGGTCTACGACGAGGCCATAAACATGATGCGCAAGTACCCCGGGGTGGATCCTGACGCCATAGGTGTGCACTGCGACAGCGAATCGGGATGGATAGAGCCCTATATATTGGACATGGACCACAAGATAGCCTTCCAGATCCTCGCCTCCCCCATGCTCTTTGAGCCCAAGAGGGCAATGGCCTTCGTGGGAGCCCAGGACTTTGCCATAATAGGCTCGAACCCCGGATACCAGTCCATGGTGCGGAAGGTTTTCAGCATAGACTTTCCGGGCCTGGGGCTGCCAAACGGGGACTGCAACCCGTTCAACTCCAGGAGCTTTTCCATTCCCACCTTCCTGGCCTACGGCTCCAAGGACGTAATGACCTCCCAGGTGGACGGGATGACGAAGATAATGCAGATGGCGCAGGCGGCGGGAAACGAGAACTTCGTGCTGCGCGACTACCCCTTCGCCGACCACATACTGCGCATAGGGGACGGCGCCGCAGGCGACACCACCCTGGCCGACCACTACCTGCAGGAAACTTTGGCATGGGCCGCGGGGATGGTTTTGGGCTACAGGCAGACCGCCCCCAGAGTCGCAGGGCACGAGATATACCAGTCTATAGGCCTGCCCGTGATCCACTCCGACCCCGTGGGCATGTGGTACGCCATCGTCATCCACGTCCTCCTCATCCTCTTCATCCTCGCCACGGCCGTCTATTCCCTGGTGGTCCTGGGGTGCAAAATCGCCGCCCTCGCCAGGCGGAGCAAAAGGCCCGTGGCCTTCGCAGGGAACTTTGCAAAAGACATCCTCTTCGCCGCCATCGCAAGCTTTGGCGCCCTCTGGCTCTTCGTGGCCGCAGTCACCCAGATCATAGTGCGCGTGACATTTCTGGCATGGGGGGCCGCGCCCAAGATAGGCGGCATGGTCTACTGGAGCTGGTACGTGATACAGGCCGCGTGCGTGGTGGTGGTCTGGACCTGGTCCATGGTCTTGACTACCCTCCTGGAGGCCATGTCCCTCAAGGGGTGGTTCCGCAGCAGGAGGAAGCCTAAAACCCAGAGGCAGATTGAGTTTTTGGAGAACAAGAGCCACTTTCTTGCGGCGGGCAAAATGGGCATGGGCTACATAATAGTCCTCGCGATCACCATGCTCCTCGTCCTTTTGGTCCTGGCCTTCTGGGGGCTCTTCCTCTACTGATGCTGGTAGAAGACGAAGGGATAGTCCTGAGGTCCTGGCCCCTGGGGGAAGCGGACGGGATTTTTTCCATCCTCACCCGCTCCCACGGGAAAATCCGCGTCGCAGGGAAGGGGATCAAGAAAAACAGGCTTATGCGGGCCGCGCTTTCGCCCCTCACCCGGGGCCGCTTCATCTGCTGGGAGGGCAAAGGGGAGCTGGGAAAGATCTCTTCCGCTTCCGCGCTTTCCCCTTTCGGCCTCGCCCTCTCTTCCACCTACCCCTCCTACCTAGCCGCCTGCCTCATGGCGGAGGTGGCGGACAAGCTCCTGGAAACTTCCCAGGGGGAGGAGGAATCATACCTGCTCCTGTGGGGGGCGCTCTCAGCCCTGGCCAAAAGGAGAATGGAGCCGTGGAAAATAGTCCTCTCCTTCGAATTGCGCATCCTGGCCTGCGCGGGATGGTCCCCCGCGCCCTTTGGGTGCGCCGCGTGCGGGAGGGAGGGGGATTTTCTCTCCTTCAGCCCGGCAAGGGGAGGGTGGGTGTGCGAAAGGTGCGCCTGCGGCCGGGAAGTGAGGTATTCTGAGGCCCAAAAGGCGCAGTTTTGCGCCCTGCTTTGCGGGGACTGGGGGAAAGTCGGGGAGAGGGACCCGGCGGTGGAGGGCCTCGTCAGAGGCTGGGTAAATTATTATTTGGATCGCAATCTCAACTCGGAAAAAGTAATCAGGGAGAAAATATGAGCGCCCAAGAGGACTACACTTCTTTGACCCGCCCGGATCCGCCTTTTTCTCATCCGGAGGCCATCCCCCGCTTCGAGGGGAAGGTTCCCAGGCACGTCGGGGTCATAATGGACGGGAACGGCAGGTGGGCGCAGATGAGGGGCCTGCCAAGGACCGAAGGGCACCGCGCGGCCGAGCCGGTAGTCTTCGACACCATAGCCGGGGCGATAGAAGCCGGCGTGAGGTACCTCACCCTCTACACCTTTTCCACCGAGAACTGGAACAGGTCCCCCGCCGAAGTGAGGTTCCTCATGGGCTTTTCCAGGGACATCATCCACCGCCGCGTGGCGCAGATGAACGATTGGGGGGTCAGGGTCCGCTGGGCCGGCAGGCGCCCGAGGCTGTGGGGGTCGGTCATAAAGGAGCTCGAGAGGGCCGAAGAAATCACCAAAGGCAACTCCGTCATAGACGTGGTCTTCGCCATAAACTACGGCGGCCGGGCCGAAATAGTGGATGCGGTGAACGAGATCTTGAGGGAGGGGAAGAAGGAAGTGAGCGAAAAAAGTTTTGCAAACCGCTTATATAATCCCGACATCCCTGATTTAGACTTGATCGTGAGGAGCTCCGGCGAAAAGAGGCTCAGCAACTTCATGCTGTGGCAGAGCGCGTACGCAGAACTGGATTTTGAGCCGGAGCTCTGGCCGGACTGCGGCAGGCAGGTCCTGTGGCGCGCAATAACTGCCTACTCCGGGCGCCGAAGGCGCTTCGGGGGCGTTGAAGGCGCTTAGCGCAAAAGAAGGTTAAAAATGTCTAGCGATACAGATACTACCAAGACCCAGGATGCGGCCAAGGACGCTGCCAAGAAGGATCCGACTGTGATCCTCCCCGAAGATCTCCCCGCGGACAAAGAGCACTCCACGAAGGGGACCTGGAGCTTCAACGGGGAAAAGATAGACTACAAGGCGACCGTTGGGACCCTCAGGATAGACACTGCAGACGTCAAGCCCGCGGCCAGCATCTTCTACTCCATGTTCGAAGCCGTGGACTCCGAGGGCAAGTCCGATGCCTCCAGGCCCGTGACCTTCATTTTCAACGGCGGCCCGGGGGCCTCCTCCACCTTCCTCATGATGGGTTCCTTCGGCCCCCAGAGGATCGACCTGCCCGACGTCTACGAGGGGAAGGGCGCGCCCTACACGATAGTCGAAAACAACGAGTTCTGCCTCCTGCCCATAACCGACCTCGTATTCATAGACGCTCCCGGGGCGGGCTTCTCCATCCTGGCCGACAAGGCAAAGAAGGACCTGTGGAGCGTTGACGGAGACATCGCGGGCTTCACCACCTTCATCAAGAACTGGTGCACCAAGTACGGCCGCTGGAACTCCCCCAAGTACCTCTTCGGAGAATCCTACGGCACCACGAGGGGGAGCCTGCTCACCCTCAAGATGCAGCAGGAAGGGATCGCCCTCACGGGCGCCTGCCTGATTTCCTGCATTTTCGACTACTCCTACACCTTCGACGACAACGACGAGTACTACATAGGGTACCTGCCCACTTACGCCATGATTTCCCAGTACCACAAGAAGGCCGGGGAAGGCAAGAGCGAGGAAGAATGGGCCGAGGAAGCCAGGAAGTTCGCCGAAGTCTACCGCCAGGCCCTTTCCAAGGGCAACAGGCTCGACAAGGACGACGCCAAGGCCGTGGCCAAGAAGTACGCCGAGATGACGGGCCTGCCCGAAGAGTATCTGCTCTCCTCCTCCCTGCGCGTGCCGGACGGCAGGTTCCGCAAGAAGGTCCTCCGCAGCGAGGACAAGGTCGTGGGCAGGTACGACGGCAGGGTGTCCGGATACGACACCGATCCCGAGAGCGCCGACCAGACCTTCATAGTCGACGACGCCTTCCTCTCCCCCGCCTACGAAGCCACCGTGAACGACTACCTCAGGCGGGTCCTGGGCTGGGACACCGACAAGGAGCGCATCGCCTTCGCGCCCTTCGACTGGACCTC